>NZ_JCBAMT010000036.1:0-61692 GCF_059760445.1 Achromobacter sp. D7-1
ACGCTAGCCAGCGCCATGGCGCATGCCAGCCCGAATCCCAATGTTCTTTTAATGGCAGTCATTTTGTCTCCTCCTTGCAGCATCGGGAGCTAGTTGTGCGCGTCCAGGAACTCAAGCACCACGCGATTGAATTCGTCCGGCGTTTCGAAGTACGGAGAGTGGCCCGAGTCTTCAAAGGTGTATTTCTGGCTGCTTGGCAGCAGTCTCGCGACCAGATGGTGGCTTTCCGGCGTGAGAAAATCGTCGTGGCTTCCCCCCGTCATCAAGGTCGGCACGCGGTAGCCCTCGAACTCGACAGGATGGATCTTGACGTCGTCGGCCTGCATGGTCAGCGCCAGGAAGCCCTTGGGATTGAGTGCCTTGATGCAACCGTACAGATGCAGCATCTCGGGCCGGGCTTCGACGTTCTTGCGGTTCCAGCCGATGCTCTTGCTGCGCAGGTCGTGGCGGCCGTCATCGAAGGTCTTGCCGGCCTTGCGCAGGATTTCCCAGGTCTCGGGTGAATAGGCCGGCGTCGGCGAACCGCTGATGAAGAGCGTCTGGACGCGCCCGGGGTGCTTCACGGCCAGCGGCAGCCCGGCCCATGCACCCAGCGACTGGCACACGAGGTTTACCTTGCCTATGCCTTCCTGATCCAGTATGGCCAGCACGTCGACGGGGTAATGGCGCGGATGGTTGCGCTCCGGGGCGCAGGGAGAATTCTTGAACCCCCTCAGGTCCATCACGATGACCTTGTAGTTCCTGGCGAAGAACGGCACCTGCTGATACCAGCATATGGTGTTGCCGCCGCCTCCATGGATGAATAGGACGGGCGCGCCGTCGCCATAGGTTTCGTAGTAGATGCGGGTGTCGTCGGGTGCGATGGCGTAAGGCACGAAAGGCTCCTCGGAGGGGTCGGTTGATCTAATATTTGCGTGTTGATTTTGTTCGATCCTCTGCGGAAAGACCGCGCTCCAAACAGACATCATGGGTGCCGCTCCAGACAACTACCCTCTGCATGTAGACCTGCTGCAGCCTGCCGGCAGGTTGAACGGCCCCGTCCATGCCGCGATAGATACTTTCCGCACCGCGAACGGCATCGCCCGCAGCCGTAGCGGGCAGTCCTCCGGGCATGTCGTGACCTGGTCCTGCGTTTACGACCCTTTGATGGCGGCGCAGGAACCGGAGGCCGAACACCTGTGCTTCATGCCGCCGGGCGCGCCGGATCGGGCAATGGAGCGCGCCATCTTGGTGCCGCCGCTGGAAACGGTTTCAGTGCCTCAGTTGCGCGCCAGCGTGGCAAGCAACGAAGCGGTGCTGCGCGAAATCCGCGGCGCGGTGGCGGACGGGCGCTACGTTTGCGCGATCGGCACCGGCGTCTGGCTGGTTGCGGCGGCAGGCGTCCTGGACAAGATGCAGGCGCCGGTGCAGTGGGCGTACCAGTCGGGCTTCGCGCGCGCCCATCCGGACCTGGCCATCGCCAACGATCCGATTGTCTGGGCCAACGAGCGCATCCTGCTGGCCGGGACGCCTTCATTGGCCTATGACTGCGTGCTTGAGCTGATGGAACGCACTGGGATCGCCGGACTGGCCGG
The DNA here is from genome assembly GCF_059760445.1 of Achromobacter sp. D7-1. Lineage (NCBI taxonomy): Bacteria > Pseudomonadati > Pseudomonadota > Betaproteobacteria > Burkholderiales > Alcaligenaceae > Achromobacter > Achromobacter sp. D7-1. Next base: position 1,575 of record NZ_JCBAMT010000036.1, read on the forward strand.
CGCGTCGCGCGACAAGCTTGTCTTCGATCCCGCGCGGCAGTTCATCGCCTCGACGCTGCCGATCGAGAAAGTCAGCGGCCTCACGCGCGACAGCCCGCTATATCGTGCGGCGCAATGGCTGCTGGCGCATGCACAGGAAGCGGTGACGATCGGCGACGCCGCGCAGCATGCGGCCGTCAGCGAAAGAACCCTGGCGCGCCTGTTCCGGATGCATCTGACGATCACGCCTCATGAGTTCCTCACTGACATACGGATGCGGAAAAGCCAGATGTGGCTGGAAGTGACGCTGCGCTCGGTGGAGGACATTGCCAATGACTGCGGCTATCTGGATGTCGCGGCCTTCCGCCGCGCCTTCAAGCGCAAGTTCGGCCTGACGCCGGCGGATTACCGGCGCGAGTACACGCAGCGGGGGCCGCGGGCGCGGTGGAAGATGGAGCGGTATGGGAGCGAGGATTAAGGGTCCCGCGAGAGCGGAACTTTTGGCCTCGGCAAGTTCCGGAAGTCGCATGTCGAGTCCTGGACGGCAATGTGGCATGCAAGAATACGTAGCGCGTGCCACGACGAAAACCGACTACTGAGAAGGCCGGGACTGCACGTGGAATACTCAGGGAACCTTGAACACTATGGGAGTTTCAGCGGTGGCTAGCCATAGGCTGCGTATGCTCCTCGGCGGGGCGGCTTCGATCACCTTTTCCTGGTATTGCTTCCACGGATTGGCGTGGCTTGCACGCAGTGTCGGGATCGTTCCGATCGCGCACTTCGATCCGCCCGTCAGCCAATGGATCCTGATCGGCGACCCGATACTTCAAGGCTGGCACAAGGTCAGCGTATCCGAAGACTTTACGCTAGCCGGCATCGCGCTCATTTTCCTGACTCTGGTGTTGTCCTATTACGTCGCACGTGTGGCCTATCACCTCAGTTTCGCGAAGGTCTTTACCCGTTACGACCGTTGGTTTCTCGCGGGATGGATAGTAGGCGCGCCATTGATGGCCGCGCTGGGGCACCTGCTCGTCGTCCTGGTGTTCGAGCATTCCTGGGCGCAGGAATGGCCCACGCTTGCCGGCGTGGCCGTGCTGATCGCTTTTTCCGCGTCGGGAAAGCTGTTCGTGGATTCCTGGCAATGGATCATGCGCCGGCGCAGGGTTTATTCCATCTGAAGCCCCCGGCTTTACCAGCGACAGCCATTCCGGCCTGTCCTGCATCCATCCGCATTCCGTCCTAAAATGCGCGGTTTGCCGAAAGAACCGTCATGGCCATCGCCATGAAGGGCTTTCATCCTTTACAAATTAGTGTGGTGAAGATGAACAAGCCTTTCATTTCGTTGTGCCCGGAAATTACCCGGACACACGCGCTGACGCTGATGGATTGGTTGGAAGATGAGCGCGTGACCTGCTACCTGAGCGATTCGCGCCATGTTTCCCGCTTCATCGAGCAAGCCATCGATCGGACTCAGCTGCCGATCCTGACCCATCTGTTCAACCAGGGTGGCCGGTTCTTCATGGCCTATGACCGGCACGACGTCCCGGTGGGCTTTGTCCGCCTCGTCAAGACCGGCACGGACTGCGAGATCGTCCTAGTCATCGGAGACTGCGACAACTGGGGTCGGAACCTCGGCGCCAGCACGATCCGCGAAGGCATGAAACTGGCCTTCCTCGATATGCGGGCCCAGAAGCTCATCGCCAAGATCCACCCGGACAACGCGCGCTCGCTGAAGACCTTTCTGCGCACCGGCTTTCTGCTTGAAAGCGAAACGCCGACGCTGAAGTCATTTTCCATGACTGCGGGGCGCTATCTCCGGCTCTTGCGCGAAGGCGCCGTTGGCGACTCCACTGATATCTACATCACGGAAATCGACAAGGCCCGGCTCAAGAGTCTGATAGAACTCGAACAGGGGCCGACTATTGTCGAACTCGAGCACGAGCTTGAGCGAGCCATCGTCGTCACGCCGCAGCAGGTGGCGCGGAACGTGGTCACGATGAACTCCAGGGCCTTGCTGCAGCTGGACGGTGAAGAAATGGAAGTGGCCCTGGTCTACCCTGAAGACGCAGACAGCAGCGCCGGAAAGTTTTCCGTGTGTTCCGACGTCGGCGCCGCCATCCTGGGCTATCAGGAGGGGGATGCCATCGACTGGAGGATTTCGGACCGGACTCGCCGGATCGGGATCAGGAAAGTGCTTTACCAGCCGGAAGCCGCGGGCGATTTCCACCTGTAGACCGGTATTCGCCGCTCAGCCGCGCAGGTCCTCGATTGAACCGGAAAGTGCCAGCGTTGAATCGGCATGCTACCGACGAAAGCGCTCAATCGTGAGTCCCTCGAGGTCGATTTCAGGCTTGCGACCGCACACCAGATCCGCGACGACTCGGGAGGTTCCGCAAGCCTGGGTCCAGCCGTTCGAGCCATGGCCGCTATTGAGAAACAGCCCGTCCCAACCAGAGATTCCGAGTATGGGGGGACCATCCGGTGTCATGGGGCGCAGGCCCGCCCAAAACGTGGCGTTCGCGTAGTCGATTCCATTTGGGAACAGGCTACGCACCGCTCGGACCAGCACATCCTTGCGGCCTGCCTTCAATGACAAGTCGTGGCCAACCAGTTCGGCCATGCCCGCCGCGCGGATTCTGTTGCCCAGTCGGGAAATCATTACCTTATTGTGTTCATCCATGACCGACATATTGGGCGCTTGATCAGCATGGGTCACCCGCGCGGTAATGGAATAGCCCTTGAGCGGATAGATGGGAAGCTTGATCCCCAGCGGCGCAAGCAATGCCGGAGCCTGGTTGCCCAAGGCGACAACCGTGGCATCGGCCTTCAGTACGCCGCCTGAGGACTCGGCGCCCACCACCCGACCGCCCTCATGCAGCAATCGCCGCACATCGGTGTCGAAGCGGAACTTCACGCCTGCACGCTGAAGCCAGGCGGTCAATGCCTGGCAGAAAATGTGGCTATCGCCGGAGGCATCGGACGGCAAATGAAGGCCGCCCGCGATCTTGGCGGTGGCGTCTCGCAAGGCTGGCTCGATCGCCAGCGCATCGCGTCCGTTCAACACGCCGTGGGGAATGCCGAATTCCTTCAATGCGCTGGCGGCAATATTGCCGTACTGGCACTCCGCTTCGGTCTGGAATAGCTGCAACACGCCGCCCGCATGAAAATCGAACGCTATCTGCGTTTCGGCCATAAGCTGTTTCAGACAAGCGAGGCTATAGTGGGCCACGCGCTGCATGCGCAGTTTGTTGACGCGAAATCGCGGCGCATTGCATTCCATCAGCCATCGCCTGGTCCAACGTAGCCTTTCAAATTCCGGCCAAAGCGAAAAGCGCACCGGAGCATCGGCCTTCAATGCCATCTTCAATACCTTGATCGGCATCCCCGGCGCGGCCCATGGCGCTGCAAAACTCGGACACAAACCACCCGCATTGCCGAAACTTGTTTCCATTCCTGCCGCCGAGTGGCGCTCTACGACTTCGACTTCGTGGCCTTCGCGGCAGAGATAGTAGGCCGTTGCGGCACCGACTACGCCGGATCCGAGGATGAGAACTTTCATGGGCGTGGTTGTCTGGGTCTATCGTGATATCTGGGGCGTAGTCGGAAGGCGAAAACCGGCGGCGTCGCGCCTGACCGGATTCAAGAATAAAGGGTGCCGAAGTGAAATTTATTTCATTGTTCTGACGCCAATCCGCGCGAATGGAAAGAAAATTCACCGGCGGTGTTGTTAGCATTAATGGCGCGTTGAATATCCGCAATCGGTCCGGATCCTCGAAATGCGCGAGCCCTGGGCCAGAACCTCGTCAAATCATGACTGAACAGATTCGCCGCTTCCCCTCGCTCTCACACTGGGGCGCCTTCACCGCGGTCACACAAGGCGGCCGGCTGATCGATTGCGAGCCGTTCGCCCATGACAGCGCGCCCTCGGGCATCCTGCAATCGATGCCTGCCATGGTCCACTCGCCGCTACGGGTGAATCGGCCGGCCATTCGAAAGGGATGGCTGCGCGATCGGCACTTGTGCGACGGGAGCGAGCGCGGACGTGACGACTACGTCGAGGTCAGTTGGGACGAAGCCCTTGCAGCGGTCCATTCGGAACTCCAGCGCGTGAGGACGGAGCATGGCAGCGAGGCCCTCTTTGGCGGCTCATATGGCTGGTCATCGGCGGGCCGCTTGCACCATGCGCGCACCCAGACGCACCGGTTCCTGAATGCCGGCGGCGGCTTTACGAATCAGGCGGGGAACTACAGCTGGGGCACTGCGCAGTTCCTGCTGCCCCATGTGATCGGCACCTATACGCCGGTGACCGGCCGTGTGACAGACTGGAACAGTGTCACGAGCCATACGCGGCTATTGATCGCATTCGGCGGCATGCCGTTACGCAACACTCAGATCACGTCAGGCGGCGCCGGCGACCATCCCGTGCCCGGGCAGCTCGAACGGGCGGTGGCGGCGGGCATGGAGCTTGTGGTCATCAGCCCAACCAGGGGGGATGTTCCTGCCGGCGTGCGCGCGCGCTGGATTCCCATTCGTCCCAACACGGACGCCGCCCTGATGCTGGCAATGATGCAGGCGCTGATCGCCGATGGCATCCAGGACGAGGAGTTCCTCCAGCTCCATTGCGTTGGATTTCCGGCCTTGCGCGACTATCTCGAAGGCAAGACAGACGGAACCCCCAAGACGCCCGAATGGGCCCAGGCGATCTGCGATGTCCCGGCCGAGACGATCCGCGCGCTCGCGCGCCAGGCACGCAACGTTCGCACCATGCTGACTTGCGCATGGTCGTTGCAACGCGCTCATCGCGGCGAACAGCCGTACTGGGCAAGCATTGCGCTTGCCGCTGCGTTGGGGCATATCGGGCTGCCCGGCGGGGGCTTTGCATTTGGACATGCCTCCATGAATGGCGCCGGAAACCCGCGCATGGAGATTGCGGGGCCCGCCATGGAATCGGGGCGCAATCGGACCGGCTCGGTGATTCCTGTTGCCCGAGTCACCGACATGCTGCTGCATCCTGGCCAGCGCTACGAATTCAATGGGCGCGAAGGCACTTATCCGGACATCAAGATGGTGTACTGGGCCGGCGGCAATCCCTTCCATCATCAGCAAGACCTGAATCGATTCAGCCGCGCATGGAGCCGGCCGCAAACGATAGTTGCTCACGAGATTTGGTGGACGCCCATGGCGCGCCGCTCGGACATCGTGCTGCCGGCGACCACCACGCTGGAAAGAAATGACATCGGCGGATCGACCCGGGATCGCCACGTATTCGCCATGCACCAGGCCCTGGCGCCGATAGGCTCCAGCCGCAATGACTTCGACATATTCCGGGAACTGGCCGCGCTGGGCGGCTATGAAAATGGTTTTACCGAAGGCCGTGGCGAGATGGAGTGGGTGCGGCATATCTACGAAGCCATGGCTAAGGAATGGCGCGGCAGTGGCTATATGGCCCCCGAGTTCGACGCTTTTTGGAGCCGGGGATTCGTGGACATACCCGAGCCTGAAAGACCATTTGTGCTGTTCGAAGAGTTCCGTCGCGATCCCCAGGGAAACCCGCTGCGTACGCCGTCGGGTCGCATCGAGCTGTATTCCGAGAAAATCGCCGGATTCGCTTATGCCGACTGTCCGCCCCACCCCTGCTGGCTGACGCCGGACGAGTGGCTTGGATCACCCAAGGCAGCCCGGTGGCCGCTGCACCTGCTCACCCCGCAGCCCGCTGGCAAGCTCCATTCCCAAATGGATGGCGGCAAGACATCGGTGGATCTCAAGATCAATGGCCGGGAAGCGCTGCGCATCTCGCCGTCGGATGCGCAAGCGCGGCGCATCGGCCAACATGATCTCGTCAAGGTCTACAACGACCGCGGCGCGTGCCTTGCAACCGCGGTTATCGACGCCGACCTCAAGCCTGGCGTGGTGGCCCTGCCTACGGGAGCATGGTTTGACGCTGCCGACGCGAATCTGGAGATACACGGCAACCCCAACGTGCTGACCATCGACGTGGGCACTTCCCGCTTGACTCAGGGAAGCAGCGCCCAGTCCGCGCTGGTCGAGGTGATGCGTTGGGAAGAAGCTGCGCCCTTGGTCCGGGCTCTGGAAATACCGGCAATCGTCAAATCGGATCGCGCCGCATAGCCATCGGGTCCAAGGCCGGACGCGCCGTTGCCGCGGCGCTCAGAGCGCCCCTCGATGGGGCGCTCTGGTTCATGGGAAATAGCCTCAGTCCGCGGTGATATTGGCCTGCTTGATGATGGCGCTGTATTTTTCCGTCTCGGCCTGGATGTACTGCGTGAAGTCCGCGCTGTTCCTGTAGGAGCTTTCAAAGCCGAGGTTATCGAGTTGCTCCTTCATGCTGGCGGACGTCATGACTTTCTGCGTGGCGACTTCCAGCTTCTTGAGTATCGGCTCCGGCAACTTGGCTGGCGCCCACAAGCCGTACCAGGAATAAAACTCGAAATTCTTCAGCCCGGCTTCGCGCATCGTCGGAACGTCCGGAAGCAAGGGGCTGCGCTTGTCGCCGGTTACCGCCAACGCACGTATCTTGCCTGACTTGACCATGGGCAGCGAGGAGAGCATCGGATCGGCCAGCGCGTGAACCTGCCCGCCGATCAAATCGGTCAAGGCGGGACCGCCGCCTTTATAGAGGACGATCGGAATCTTCAGATCGGAAAGCCCGCCTTCATATGCGAACTGCGCAATGGCGAGGTGCCCCGCCGAGCCAAAGCCCGTGGTCGCAAAATTGTATTTGTTGGGAGCTGCCTTCACCACGCCGACGAATTCCTGCACGGTCTTCGCAGGGACATCGTTGTTCACGCTGAATATCAATGCGCCCTGGGCGAGACCGCTGATGGGAGTGAAGTCCTTCACTGCGTCGAAGGTCATCTTCTTCCCATAAAGCAACGGGTTGATGTTGTGGATCGAGGCATTCAGGTACAAGGTATAGCCATCTGCCGCTGAACGCGCGACCACGCCTGCACCCACCATCCCGGACGCCCCCGCCCTGTTGTCGATGATGACCGATTGCTTCAGCTCCTCGCCTAGCTTCACGGCAAATATGCGAGCGAGGCCGTCGACGGAACCGCCAGGAGGATGAGGCACCACGATGGTAATCGGGCGGCTGGGATAGGAGGCGTCCGACTTCGATTGCGCCTGTACTGAACCTAGCACGGCCAATCCACCGACAATTGCCGCAATGCCTTTCATGCAAAAGCGGCGAGAACGAAATGGGGTATTACGCATGACGAACGATCTCATTGAAAATGGTTGGGCAACGAGTACCGCTCCCCTCCCCGGACCCGCAATCCATGAAGGAGGGGGGTGTGGAAAGCGGGGATGATCGTAGGCGAATCAGTAGGTGCCTGGATAGGCGGCGCCGTCTATTAAGATATTCTGTCCGCATATATAGCCGGATTGGGCCGCACAGATGTATGCGCAAAGCGCGCCCAATTCCTCGGGCTCACCGTAGCGTCCAGCAGGATTGTTGGATCCGCGCTCCGTCCACAACTGTTCAAAACTCTTGCCGCCTGGCTCCAGCATTCCTTCTATGTGATGCCGCTGCGCATCAGTGGCGAAGACGCCTGGAAGCAAATTGTTGATGGTGACGTTGTGCCGCACCGTCTGGCGGGCCAGGCCCGCAACAAAACCCACCAGGCAGGAGCGCGCACCGTTGGAAAGCCCGAGTTCAAGCTGCGGCGTTTTGACGCTGCGAGAAACGATATTCACAATGCGGCCGAAGCGGCGTTCCATCATGCCGTCAACGACCCGCCGGATCATGTCGATCGGCCCGAGGGCCATGGCATCAAGGGCTGCATGCCAATCAGACTGGGTCCACTGGCGAAAGTCACCGGGCGGCGCCCCGTCCGCATTGTTAACCAGGATATCGGGCGCGGGGCACACCGAAAGCGCTGCCATCCGCCCTTCATCCGTGGTGATATTGGCAACCGCATAGCGGACCCGGGTCCCCGTAGCCACCGTGATTTCATCAGCGGCCTGGGCCAGCGTGCTTTCCGTGCGCGCCGCGATGGTCACGTTGACGCCTTCGCTCGCCAACTGATGGGCGCAGGCGCGGCCCATTCCCTTGCTGCCGCCGAAAACCAGCGCATGGCGGCCTCGAATTCCCAAATCCATAGCGTTTCCTATTGCAAAGGCGCAGCCCGAGCCATGCCATGAAATGGCCGGAAAGGCGTTCCGTCAGCAGGAAGCCGCAGGGCGGACAATCTTCCGACGCACGTCCTTTCCGGACTCGTCCAGCAACGGATCACGCGGCCTTCAGCTGCAGCGAATTCCAGCCGTACTTCTTGTCGAGGCCCAGCGCCTTGACCGCGCGCAGCCCCTTGAGCAAGGGCTCTCCTTCCAGCGCGCGCAGCGGCTTGCGCAGTTCGCCTGCCGGCAGGCCCACGGCCTTCATCAGCGATTTGATGGCCACGGGATTGATGGCCGAGTACGAGTAGTGCAGCAATTGCAGATTGCGCAAATAGGACTCGCGGAAGCTGAAGCTGACCTCGGGCGACGTCCAGGGCTGGGAAATCTCGGTCAACTCTGCCGGCGCAATATTGCCGGTCATGTTGGCCGTGCCATGGCCGCCCAGGCTCATGGTCGGCACGACCAGGCCCAGGTTGGGCGAATCGCAGCACATCACGGACACGTCGGGCGCGCCATACAGCACCTGCGCCACCTGGCCCACGCGCGTGGTGGATTCCTTGTGGACCACGTAGTTCGGGTGCTTGAAGATGCGCAGCAGCTGGTCCCAGTGCAGGTCGCTCTTGACGCGCGGCGGATTGTTGTAGATGCCCAGCGGCAGGTCGGTGGCGTCGGCGATTTCGAGGAAATAGCTTTCGATGTCCGCTTCGGAGGCGCAGATGTAGGCGGGCGCGGCCAGGATGGCGCCATCGGCGCCGTTGGCCTTCGCAAAACGCAGGTAATCCATGGTCGCCTCGGTGTTGTTGCCGGTGCAGCCATAGAAGAGCTTCATCTTGCCGGTCTTCATCTTCGCGGTTTCCACGATGATGTCCTGACGCTCTTTTTGCGACAGCATGGAAACCTCGCCCGTGGATCCCATGATGAGCACGGCGCTGGTGCCGTTGTCTTCCTGGAATTTCAGCAGCTCGCGGAAAGCTTCGTAGTCGGGGCTGCCGTCCTTGTTGAACGGGGTAATCAGGGCCACGAAGGACCCGGTGATCTTCATCTTGCTCATGTATATCTCCAATAATGGCCGAGTCAAAAATGGGTGAGGCTCAAGCCGAGCGGGCGACTTCTTTCCGATTATCTTGCTGCTGCGCCTCCTGGCAGGAAACCATCGCAGCCAAACCCTGTTTCAGGTCGGCGATCAGGTCTTCCGGGTCTTCCAGCCCCACATGCATGCGTACAGCCTTGCCCTTGTGAGGCCAGCGATCGCCGTGGTGCTTACCCGGACTGAACGGTATGGCCAGGCTCTCATATCCACCCCAGGACACGCCGATTCCGAAATGATGCAGCGTATCGACAAAGGCGGTCACTGATTCGTCATCGCTTGCGCGCAGGACCACTGTGAATAGGCCGCTCGCCCCTTTGAAATCACGCTTCCAGATGGCGTGACCCGGATGCGACGGCAGCGCTGGATGCACCACGGCCTCGACCTCGGCCTGCTGCTCCAGCCATTGGGCCACGCGGATTCCCGACGCCATATGCTTTTGCAGCCGCACGCCCAAGGTGCGCAGCCCGCGCAGCGCCAGAAAGATATCGTCGGGACTGGCCGTCTGGCCCATTTCCTGCGTCGTCTCCTTGACCTTGGGCCAGGTGGCCTGGTTGCAGGTCACCACGCCTAGCATGGCATCCGAATGACCCACGATGTACTTGGTCGCGGCGTGGATGGACACATCGACGCCATGCTCGAAGGCCTTGAAGAACAAGGGCGTGGCCCAGGTATTGTCCATGACGACGAAGGCGCCGTGCGCATGCGCGACTGCCGCGATGGCAGGAATGTCCTGGATTTCGAGTGTTTCGGAACCCGGTGATTCGACAAATACGACACGCGTATTGGGCCGCATGAGCGATTCAATGCTCTTGCCGCAAGCAGGGTCGTAGACCTGTACGTCGACCCCGAAACGGCTAAGCACGCGATCGAGGAAAGAGCGGGTCGGGGAATAGGCGCTATACGACACCAGGATATGGTCACCGGCCTTGAGCAATGCGGTGAGCGCCGTGGCAATGGCCGCCAGGCCCGAGGGAAAGACCAAGGAGCGGTGGCCGCCTTCCAGGGCGGCCATGGCCTCCTCGAACGCGTGGGTAGTGGCGGTTCCATAGCGGCCATAGGTGGTGGCGCCCGGCTCTTGCGCGGCGCGAGCGCGCTTCATGCCTTCCCATTCCGCCATGCTCCCCGCGAGTATCGTCGATGCCCTGCAGATGGGGGTATTCACCAGGCCACCAAAACGTTCCGGATGCCGGCCTGCGCTGACGAGTTGAGTGCTTTCCCTCATGAACTTCAATCTCCGTGGATGCACGGCCAGCGCTTCCACGGGAAGTCGGTGACCACTGATGACGTGATCAAGTCTATGAGGATAGTGGGTGAAAACTCTTCGATTTTTTACCCCTTTCGGAGGCAAAAAGAGAAAAATAATCACCGCCGAATCCTGACAATCTGACGCGGGCGGGCCGGCTATGCCGGGTCAGGCCCGGCACGGATGAAAGGCCTCAGCTTCGGACAGCGGAGCGCGTGCGTTTCGGCCTGCTTGCGTTGAGGGAGCTCCACCGGCCCGCGCGCTCTTCGATGGTGGTGGGAAAAATCTCCAGGCAAAGCTTGTGCAGCGTACGGACAAACGGATTCGATTTCAGGAACATGGCTTCGCCGAAATAGATGGGAATCCTCGGCGCGTTTGGAAGCGCGATGCAGTTCAGGCGCCGATCCGACTCGTCGATGCACCAGGTGGGCAGCAATGCGAAGCCCAGCCCTTCATCGACGCAACGCTTGACGCTCATGCTGGTCGAGGTAGACACCGCGACCTTGGGCTGCTCGTTGCCGACCGACAAATAGTCCAGTGCAATATTGCGGAGCATCTGGCCGGGTTCATATGTCACCAGCGGCCGCCCAAGCGCCCATTCCGGAACCGCCTTTTCATCGGCTGGCGCGGGCCAGTTCGACGGGAACGCCAGCGCCGGTTGATAGTGGCAGATAACGCGTTGCGGAATCACGGTATCGCCAAAATAGCGCTCGCTCAAACAGACATCCAGCGAGCCGTTGCGTATCAGTTCCGGCAGCGAGACGTCCTTTTCGTAGCCAACAATCTCGACGTTGGGATACATCCGCCGAAACTTCGTCAGCACCGGCGGCAGCAGGTAGTAGAAGATCGCGTGCGGCATCCCGATACGGATGACTGGCCGCTCCTTATCGATCAGGCTGCCCAGGCGCGTCAGCATGACATCGAATTCCGGCGCCAGCAGCCGGTAAAGGCTGGTGCCGCGCGGCGTGAGCTTGATCGACTTGGCGCCGCGCCCAGCGATCACCAGCTTCTCGCCGACGCGCTGCTCGAGGCGCCGGATGTGATTGGCCACCGACTGGTAGGTGATGTTCAGCCGGCGCGCCGCGGCGGAATAGGTCCCCTCCTGTGCGACGAGGAAAAAAGTCTGCGTGAGAGTAAGGTCCACCTCTTGCATCGCGCCTCCGGCTTGCCGGCTCAAATATAAAATTTCTTGTAGGTTTGGCTCGATGAATTGTATCGCCCCGAGGTGAGACCGCCTATAACATCGACCTCAGGTTTGGCCTCCGAACCGCGCAGCAGCACCGGCATCCTGGATATGTTCGCCGCGCAAAAGGGAGGGTAAGTTGAGTGAGCCATGGACAAGAAAGATCGGTGCATCCTCGCGTTGCTTCAGACAGATGCGCGCCTCTCGAACAATGAAATCGCGGAACAGGTCCACCTGTCACCGACCGCGTGCTGGAAGCGGATTCAGCACTTGCAGGCGTCCGGCCTGATTCGCCGCCAGGTTTGCCTGCTGGACAACAACAAGGCGGGGCTGGGCGTGACGGTGTTCGTCTCGATAAAGACGAATCGCCATGACCTCAATTGGCTTGAAAAATTCTCGCTCGGCGTCAAGGATATGCCCGAGGTCATGGAGTTCTATCGGATGACCGGCGACACCGACTACCTTCTCAAGGTGGTGGTGCCCGATATCGCGGGGTTCGACTTCGTCTACAAGAAGCTCATCCAGGTCGCTGAACTGTTTGACGTCAGTTCGAGTTTTGCCATGGAGGAACTCAAGTACACCACGGCGTTGCCGCTAGACCATCTTTGATTCGCAAGCGCGGCAAGCCCCTGCCCTAGGGATTGGCATCCCAAAGCGACGGGTTGGATGTGGGGCGTAATTGGAGCGGGTGATGGGAATCGAACCCACGCTTGAGGCTTGGGAAGCCGCCGTTCTACCATTGAACTACACCCGCTCGGGTGTCGTGCCCTCGGCGCAAAGCCGAAGCAGAGGCGGCGATTATAGCGCGCCTTTTCTCGTGGCCGGATGCCTGCCGCCGCCGTACTCCGACGGGCCTCGGCCTACGCGGATTAAATATGTCCCCAATTTAGTGCATCTGGGCGACAGCGGCGCGCCGGACCTGCCACTACAATCCGGGCTATGAATACGAACACCCCCGAAAACAACCCTGCGACCGCCCCGGCCCCGGCTGCCGCAAGCACCCCCGCGACGCCTGGCGGCGAGGCTGCGCAGGCCGCCGTTTCCCCGGAAACCCAGGCGGCGCTGGCCAGTACCGCGCACGCCCCCAACAGCCCCGGCGCGACCCATATCCGCAGCTTCGTGCATCGCCGCGGCCACATCACCCAGGGCCAGTTGGCCGCGCTCGAGCGCCTGATGGGCCAATGGTCCATCCCCTATGCGCCGCGCCGCCTGGATCCCGCCGCCGCTTTCGGCCGGCAGGCGCCGACGGTGCTGGAGATCGGCTTCGGCATGGGCGAAACCACCGAGAAAATCGCGCTGGCGCGTCCGGACGACAACTTCCTGGGCGTGGAGGTGTTCAACGCCGGCGTCGGCTCGCTGCTGCGCCGCATTGAAGACTCCAGCATCCCGAACCTGCGCATCATCCAGCACGACGCAGTGGAAGTGGTGCGCGACATGATCGCCCCCGATTCGCTGGCCGGCGTGCACATCTATTTTCCGGATCCGTGGCCCAAGAAGCGCCATCACAAGCGCCGCCTGATCCAGCCCGCGTTCATTTCGCTGCTTGCCAGCCGCATCGCGCCGGGCGGCTACATCCATTGCGCCACCGACTGGGAAGACTACGCGGTGCAGATGCTGGAAGTGCTGGGCAACGAGCCGCAGCTTGCCAATACCGCGGACGGCTACGCGCCGCGCCCTGATTACCGCCCTCTCACCAAATTCGAGAACCGCGGCCTGCGCCTGGGCCACGGCGTCTGGGACCTTATCTTCAAGCGAGTCGCCTGATGCTATACCCGCCCATCGAACCCTACCGCCAAGGCACCCTGGACACTGGCGACGGCCACCAGATCTATTGGGAACTCTGCGGCAATCCTCAGGGCAAGCCCGCCGTGTTCCTGCATGGCGGACCCGGCAGCGGCTGCTCGCCCGTGCATCGCCAGCTGTTCGATCCGCAGCGCTATAACGTGCTGCTGTTCGATCAACGCGGCTGCGGCCGTTCGCAGCCCCACGCCAGCCTGGAGAACAACACGACCTGGGATCTGGTGTCCGACATCGAGCGCCTGCGCTCCGAGGTCATGGGCGCGGAAAAATGGCTGGTGTTCGGCGGGTCCTGGGGGTCGACGCTGGCGCTGGCCTATGCGGAAACGCACGTGTCCCACGTCAGCGAGCTGGTGCTGCGCGGCATCTTCAGCCTGCGCCGCTCGGAGATCCACTGGTTCTATCAGGAGGGCGCGTCGTGGCTGTTCCCCGACCGCTGGGAAGAGTACCTGGCGCCGATTCCGGAAGATGAACGCGGCGATCTGGTGGCGGCATATCACAAGCGTCTGACGGGTGATGATCCGGCGGAGCAATTGCGCGCGGCCAAGGCCTGGAGCAAATGGGAAGACAGCACCATCACGCTGCTGCCCAGCCCTCGCCATCAGCAAAGCCATGCCGCCGACCGCGCCGCGCTGGCTTTCGCCCGCATCGAGAACCACTACTTCGTGAACCGCGGCTTCATGGAAGAAGGCCAATTGCTCCGCGACGCGCACAAGCTGCGCGGCATACCCGGCACCATCGTGCAGGGCCGCTACGACGTCTGCACGCCGGCGCGCACCGCCTGGGACCTGCACCGCGCCTGGCCCGAGGCCGAATTCCACCTGGTCCCGGACGCGGGCCATGCGTTTGACGAACCCGGCACGTTGGCGCGGCTGATCGCGGCCACCGACGGCTATGCGCGATAACTGAGGAGACCTGCATGCACATCACCCTGAACGGAGACGCACGGGAGTTCCCGCTGGACACGACCGTGAACGAACTGCTGGAGGCCCTGGGCTATGCCGGCAAGCGCGTGGCGGTGGAACGCAACGGCGAAATCGTGCCCAAGAGCCAACATGAGCAGACCGCGTTGACGGACGGCGACCAGATCGAGATCGTCGTGGCCGTGGGCGGCGGCTGACGCCAGCGCCGCACTGAAAAGCTGTACAGACAAGGGCCGCTGCGATAGCGGCCCTTGTCGCATGAAGCCGCGCGCCGGATGCGGTTTAGACCCGCCGCGGTGCGTTCCCTGCAAACTGACCAGCATTCTTGCGTAGTCTGCCAACAGGCTAGCAACCTGTTACACGTTAACCCCTCGTCGCGCGGGGAATGTGCGAGTCATAATCGTTCCTGCTGGTTTCGTACTCTTGTCTTGCAGTTGTTCTAGCGTTGCACATCGCCCTCATGGGCAGAGGAGGCATCATGAACACCGCAGTCATCATCAACCTGATCATCCAGCTTGTCGCCGGCGCTGCCGGGGGCAATGGCTTGGGAAAGATGCTCCAGCAGTTCAATCTGGGTCCATTGGGCAACACCATCGCGGGCGCCATCGGCGGCCTGGCGGGCGGTTCCTGGCTAGCCCCGATGATCACCGCGGGAGCCGACGCGGTTGCAGCGAGCAATACGGGACTGGATCTTTCCGCGATCGCCAGCAGCGTGGTCGGCGGCGGCGTGGGTGGCGCCGTACTGACCTTGATCGCCGGCATCGTGCGCAAAATGTTCATGGGCCAAAAGCCCTGAAGGCACTGGTTTTCTCACCGCAACATAGATAAAGGAAACACTATGGGTCTGCTCAATTTCATCAAGGACGTTGGAGAAAAGCTCTTCGGCGCCAGCGAGGCCAAGGCCGCGACGGCGGACGAATTGAAGAAAGAGCTGGATAAGCACGGCCTGAATGCCGACGGCTTGCAGATCTCGGTCGATGGCGACAAGGTCACGGTGGCGGGCGAGGCCCTCAGCACGGAAGCGGCAGAGAAGATCACTCTGGCGCTGGGCAACACCGTGGGCGTGGCCCAGGTGGACAACCAACTGAAGGTGAAACAGGCCGCGCCGGAAGCCAAGATGTACACGGTGCAGAAGGGCGACAACCTGTGGAAGATTGCCGAAGCGCAGTATGGCAAGGGCCAGGGCGCCAAGAACAACCTGATCTTCGAAGCCAACAAGCCCATGCTGACCAGCCCCGACAAGATCTACCCGGGCCAGGTGCTGCGCATCCCGCCCCTGTCCTGATCACTGACGGAAATCGGACAAGCTGGAAAGCACCCATGCGCTTTCCGGCTTGCATCGCGGCAGGCGCCCCCTGCTAGCCGCGATTACTTGGCCAGACGCAATGTCTGGCCATTTTTTTGCATCCGCGTCCGAATGAATAATGCCCCCAACAGGGGCATTCCAGTCCGATGCAAAAGATCGTTTTCCACGGAGCCGCCCAGGGACCAAGCGCTGGCTCGAGGGCCGTGAGCGCGCGCAGTGCGCGCGCCGTGGGGCATCACTTCATCAAGCGGCCCATTCCCTTCATCCCGCCCATGGCGCGCATCATCTTGGCCATGCCGCCCTTCTTCATCTGCTTCATCATGCCCTGCATCTGCTCGAACTGCGCCAGCAGGCGGTTGACCTCTTGCACCGGCACGCCGGAACCGGCCGCGATGCGGCGCTTGCGCGAGGCCTTGATAAGTTCGGGCTTGGCGCGTTCGGCCGCCGTCATGGAATTCAGGATGCCTTCGGTGCGGCGCAGCTGTTTTTCAGCCTGCCCGCCCTGCAGCTGGCCGGCGGCCTGCTGGAACTGGGCCGGCAGCTTTTCCAGCAGCGAGCCCATGTCGCCCAGCTTCTTCACCTGGCCGAGCTGGTCGCGGAAGTCGTTCAGATCGAACTTGTTGCCCGACTTGATCTTCGCGGCCAGCTTCTGGGCTTCGGCGATGTCGATGTTCTTCTGCGCTTGCTCGACCAGCGAGACGATGTCGCCCATGCCCAGCACGCGCTGCGCCATGCGCTCGGGGTAGAACGGCTCCAGGCCGTCCAGCTTTTCCGAGACGCCGACGAACTTCAGGGGCTTGCCGGTAACGTGGCGCACCGACAGGGCCGCGCCGCCGCGGGCGTCGCCGTCCAGCTTGGTCAGCACCACGCCGGTCAGCGGCAGCGCTTCGGCGAAGGCGCGCGCGGTGTTGACCGCGTCCTGGCCCTGCATGGCGTCGACCACGAACAGCGTTTCAACCGGCTTGACCAGGTCATGCAACGCGCGGATCTCGCGCATCATGGCCTCGTCGATGCCCAGGCGGCCGGCCGTGTCCAGGATCAGCACGTCATAGTGATGGCGGCGCGCGTGGTCCACCGCGTTGCGGGCGATGTCCTCGGGCTTCTGGCTGGGGTCGGACGGCAGGAAGTCCACGCCCACCTGCGCCGCCACGCTCTTCAACTGGTCGATAGCGGCCGGGCGATACACGTCGGCGGACACCACCAGCACTTTCTTCTTGCCGGTCTTGCGGCCGTGCTGGGTGTGCTGGCCTTCGGAGAGCCAGCGCGCCAGCTTGCCGGTGGTGGTGGTCTTGCCGGCGCCCTGCAGGCCGGCCATCAGGATGACGGCAGGCGGCTGCACGGCCAGCGACAGTTCGCCGGAGTCGGCGCCCAGGTCGCCGCCCATGAGGGACGTCAGTTCCTTGTGGACCACGCCCACCAGGGCTTGGCCGGGGCTGAGGCTGCTGGCGACTTCTTCGCCCAGCGCCTTTTCCTTCACCCGCGCGACGAACTCGCGCACGACGGGCAACGCCACGTCGGCTTCCAGCAGCGCCATGCGCACTTCGCGCAGCATCTCCTGGGTGTTGGCCTCGGTCAGGCGGGCTTCCCCTCGCAGCGTCTTGACGACGCGCGACAGGCGTTGAGTTAGGTTATCGAGCATGAGAGGCGTTTCCGCTTAAACTAGTTGATTGAACGGTGGCCGCAGGCGCGGATTCTGCGCTTTCGGGCGGCATGCGCCCCAAGGCCCCATCCAGACAACGGTTTCTATGTCACTAGGCATTGTATTTCACACGGCGGCTGCCTTGGCGTACGCAGTGCTGGGAGGGTCGCTTTGGATCCGCCTGGCCCGCGGCGGCGGCGTGGAACAGACCGGCAAGATCGCCCGCCTGTGCCTGCTGGGAGCCCTGGTTCTGCATGGAATCGGGCTGCAACAATCGATGTTGGGAGCCCAACATCTGTTCATAGGCTGGGCGCTGGCCCTGTCCGCGGCCATCTGGCTGGGCATGGTCGTGTTCTGGCTGGAAAGCCTGCTGGTGCGCATAGACGGCCTGCAATTGCTGCTGCTGCCCGCCGCCACCCTTGCCAGCGGCCTGGCCGCGCTCTTCCCGCAGGGGCAGTTCGTGCCCCATGCCAATGACGCCTGGCTGCGCGTCCATCTGCTGATCGCGCTGGCGGCCTACGGCCTGATCACCATCGCCGCGCTGCACGCCATGATGATGGCGCTGCTGGACCGCCACCTGCATCGCCCGCTGGAAGCTCCCGCCGAACGCAGCATCGTCGGCCGAGTGCTGGATTCCCAGCCGCCGCTGCTGGTGCAGGAACAGCTGCTGTTCCGCATCATCTGGATCGGCTTCGTCGTACTGACGCTGGCCGTGGGCACGGGTTCGGTGGCTTCCATGAAGCTGACGGGCAAGATCCTGCCGTTCGACCACAAGACCGTCTTCACCCTGCTGTCCTGGCTGACCTTCGGCGTGCTGCTGGCCGGACGCCACATCTGGGGCTGGCGCGGCCGTGTCGCCCTGCGCTGGACGCTCACGGGTTTCGGGTTCCTGATTCTGGCCTATACCGGCAGCCGGTTCGTGCTGGAAATGATTCTGCATCGAGGTTGAAGTGGGCAAGTTGCTGTTCTGGATTGTTCTGATCATCCTGGTGCTGTTCGTGGCCCGCCTGGCCGGACGCATGGCGGCTGCGCGCCAGGCCGGCGCGCAGGACGCCAAAAAGGCCAAGACTGGCGCGGGCGGACCCAAACCGCTGGAATCCATGGTGCGCTGCGCCCACTGTGGCATTCATCTGCCCCGCTCCGAGGCCTTGCAGCAGAACGGCCAGACCTGGTGCAGCGCGGAACACGCGCGCCTGGGCCCCGCCAGGCACTGAGCCCCCCGATTAGAGGCTTGCCGCCCCGCACGGCATAATGCGTGTTGGAAACCACACGCATGCTCTCTTCCCATGGCCTTGCTTCTGGATCGTCATGGCTGGCTGGCGCCGGCCCCGGGTGTTTCGCTCATGCCCTCCCCCAACCGCGACGCGCGCCCCGCTGGCGCGCAGGTGTCGCTGCTGGTGCTGCACAACATCAGCCTGCCGCCCGGGAAATTCGGCGGTCCTGAAGTTGCCGGGCTGTTCCTGAATACGCTGGACTACGGGTCGCATCCCTGGCTGGAACGGCTGCGCGGCCTGCGCGTGTCGGCGCACTTTTTCATCCGCCGCGATGGCAGCATCATCCAGTTCGTCGCCACCGACGAGCGCGCCTGGCACGCAGGCGTGTCGCGCCATGCGGGCCGCGAACGCTGCAACGACTTCTCCATCGGCATAGAGCTTGAAGGCACGGATACCCTGCCCTATGCCGAACCGCAGTACCTGGCGCTGCGCAAGCTGACGCCGGCGCTGCGCGCGCGCTATCCTCTTGCCGCCGCCTGGGGCCACGAGCACATCGCGCCGGGGCGCAAGACCGACCCCGGGCCCGCTTTCAACTGGACGCGCTTTGCGCGCGACAGCGGCTTTGCACGGCGGCAGCTGCCGCCCGTCTGACACTACAAGGAATGGTTATGTTGAAGATCTGGGGACGCCTGACTTCCGTCAACGTTCAGAAAGTCATGCTGGCGGTGCGCGAACTGGCCCTGCCGCATTCCTTCACGCAGGCCGGCGGCCCGTTCGGCGTGGTCGACACGCCCGAGTTCGCCAAGCTGAATCCCAACCGGACGGTGCCCGTCATCGACGACGGCGGCTTCGTGCTGTGGGAATCGAACGCTATCGTGCGTTACCTGGCTGCGCGCTACGGCGCGGGCAGCCTGTGGCCGGAAGACGCGTGCATGCGCGCGGACGCCGACCGCTGGATGGACTGGCAAGCCACCGAATGGCAGGGCGTCATGGGTCCGGCCTTCCTGGGCCTGATCCGCACGCCCGAGGCCAAGCGCGACCAGGCCGCGATTGAAAACTCGGTCAAGCGTTCCAATGCGCGCGCCCTGATCCTGGACCAGGCCCTGCAAGGCCGCGAGTTCATCGCCGGGCGCCACTTGACCATGGGCGACATCGCCCTGGTCTGCTCCGCCCACCGCTGGCTGGCATTGCCGATCGAGCGCCCCCACACGCCAGCGCTATCGGCCTGGTATCGCCGCGTCATGATGCGTCCGGCCCCGCAGGGCGTGCTGACGCTGCCGCTGGAATAAGGCGCGGGGCCGCGGCCTCAGCCGCGGTCCACCTTCCACCCCAGTTCCGCTGAAATCCCCGCCGCCGCGCCCTGCACGACGGCGACCATGTCGCGCATGCGCTCCAGCGACATGTAGGGCACCGTGCTCGATACGCTGATGGCGGCGACGATGCCGCTGGAGGCGTCGCGCACCGGCGCCGCCACGCAGCGGATCGACGGTTCGTTGTCTTCGAGGTCGAAGGCATAGCCGTTGGCGGCATAGTCACGCATGCGGTCGCGGAAGATCTCCCAGGTCTGGCTGCCGCCGGGCGCGCGTGACGACACCGGCGCGCCGACGCGGTATAGCGCCTTCCATTGCGGCTCTTCGGTATCCAGCAGCAGCGCCTTGCCCACGCCGGTGGCGGCCAGCGGCATGCGGTGCCCCACGCGCGAACGCATTTCCAGCCCCTTCTTGCCGGGGATCTTTTCCAGGTACAGGACCTCGTCGTTGTCGCGCACAGCGAGATGGATGGTGTCGCCCGTCTGTTCCGCCAGGCCGTCCAGGTAGGGACGCGCCAGCGTCGCCATGGGGAAGGCCTCGCGCGCCTGGAAACCCAGTTCGATCAGCTTGGGCCCCAGCACATAGCCCACGCCAGGCAAGGACCGCAGATAGCGCTCCTGCACCAGGCAGCTGGCCAAGCGGTGCGTGGTGCTGCGCGCCACGCCGATGCGGGCGCAGATTTCCTTCAGGTCGCGCGCGCCGGTGGCCACCGCCTGCACCACCGCCAGGCCACGCATCAGCGTCTGCGTGCCTGCGGGCGCCGCGGCATCGGGATCCAAGGTGGGCGTGCGGTCAGGAGTCGGCAAGGTGGTCATGAAAACGGGGTCGGCGACAAAGAGAACGAGTGCAAGCATAACCGCCAAGATCGCGGCCGGATGCCGGGAAAAGGCGCGCTTTCCGGGCGGTGCCCCAAAAAGGGCGCAGGATGGCGAAGCGACTACCACCAGTCATTATTCCCTGTATGTGGGATTTAATTCTATATTTTGAGATTTTTCAAGCACTGATCTAGAATTTTTCCCATCGCCCGCCGCGCGCTCCCAACGTCCTGCGGGCATCAGACAACAAGGTCCGCAAAACCTCTGCCCCGCGCCAGCCCCACCGCGCGTCCGCAGCCGGATTTGCGGCCGGAAACGAGACAGCTTCTGATGACTACCGGATCTCCCGCCCGCGCGGCGCTTATCGCGCTGGATTGGGGCACTTCCTCGCTGCGCGCCTACCGGCTGGATGCCGTGGGTCGCACGCTGGACACGCGCCACCTGCCCTGGGGCATCATGCGCCTGCCGCAGCCGCTGCAGGACGGCGCCGCCACCACGGCGCTGTCGGGCTTCGAGTTGGCCTTCGAACAGGCTTGCGGCGACTGGCTGCGGGCCGAGCCGACCCTGCCGGTGATCGCCTGCGGCATGGTCGGCAGCGCCCAGGGCTGGAAGGAAGCCGCCTACCTGGACGTGCCCGTCGACCTGCAGCGCATCGGCACGCTGCTGACCAAGGTCGAACGCGAGGCTGGCCCTTCCCTGCATATCGTGCCCGGCCTGATCCAGCGCCATGGCCTGCCCAACGTGATACGCGGTGAAGAGACCCAGGTCGTCGGCGTGATGGCGGACCCGGCGACCCGCAGCGCCGACAGCGTCCTGATCGGCCTGCCCGGCACTCATTCGAAGTGGGTCAGCGCCCGCCGCGGCCGCGTCACGCACTTCGACACCTTCATGACCGGCGAGGTCTATGCCGCACTGCGCGGCCACACCATCCTGGGCCGGACCATGGCCGACGCCGCCAGCGCCGACATGGCCGCCTTCGAGCGCGGCCTGAAAGTGGCCGGCGCGCCCGCCGGCCGCGCCGGCGTGCTTTCCACCATCTTCAGCACGCGCGCGCTCGGCCTGACCGGCGAGCTGGCGCCCGAATCGCAGGCCGACTATCTGTCGGGCCTGCTCATCGGCCATGAAATCGCCGCGCTGGCCGAAATGCTGCAACAGCAGGGCGAACTGCCCCGCATCGTGCTCTGCGGCGATCCCGCGCTGTGCCGCCGCTACATCCAGGCCATGCAGCACTACGGCCTGGGTACGCCCGAGCAGGCGCAGAACGCCACCGAGCGCGGCCTCTGGCACCTGGCCGTCTGCGCCGGGCTGATCGCCTCGCCTTCCAAAGAATAGGAACCGAACATGAACCATCCTGGTCTGCAAACCGCCATGGCCCACTGCGGCCTGATCGCCATCCTGCGCGGCATCACGCCGGCCGAAGCCGAAGCCATAGGACTGGAACTCTATGCCGCGGGTTTCCGCCTGATCGAAGTGCCGCTGAATTCACCGGATCCGCTGGACAGCATCCGCGCCATGCGCGCGGCGCTCCCCACCGACTGCCTGATCGGCGCCGGCACCGTGCTGGATCCCGAGGACTGCGCCCGGGTCCAGCAGGCAGGCGGCGAACTGATCGTCATGCCGCACAGCGACGCCGCCGTGATCCGCGCGGCCAAAGCGCTGGGCATGGCCTCCTGCCCCGGCGTGGCCACGCCCACCGAAGCCTACGCCGCCCTGGCGGCCGGCGCCGACGTGCTGAAGATATTCCCGGCCGAGCAGCTCGGCCCTGCCGTGCTGAAAGCCTGGCGCGCCGTGCTGCGCCCGCCTATCGCGCTGGCTCCCGTGGGCGGCATCACGCCCGACAACATCGCCATTTACGCCCAGGCGGGCGCCAGCGGCTTCGGCCTGGGCTCCGCCTTGTACAAACCCGGCCTGTCGGCCGCCGCCGTCGGCCAGAACGCGCGCGCATTCATCGCCGCCTGGCAACGCGCCTATCCCGCCCAGGAGACCCAAGCATGAAGATCACCAAGCTCACCACCTACATCGTGCCGCCGCGGTGGTGCTTCCTGAAGATTGAAACGGACGAAGGCATCGTCGGCTGGGGCGAGCCCGTCGTCGAAGGCCGCGCGCATTCGGTCGCCGCCGCAGTCGAGGAACTGTCCGATTACCTGATCGGCAAAGACCCCCGCAACATCGAAGACCACTGGACCGTGCTGTACCGCGGCGGCTTCTACCGCGGCGGCGCCATCCACATGAGCGCGCTGGCCGGCATCGACCAGGCCTTGTGGGACATCAAGGGCAAGCACCTGGGCGTGCCGGTATCGCAACTGCTGGGCGGCAACGTGCGCGACCGCATCCGCGTGTACTCGTGGATCGGCGGCGACCGCCCCGCCGACACCGCCGCGGCAGCCAAGAGCGCCGTGGAACGTGGTTTCACCGCCGTGAAGATGAACGGCACCGAAGAACTGCAGTACATCGATTCCTTCGACAAGGTCGAGAAGTGCCTGGAAAACGTCGCCGCCGTGCGCGACGCGGTCGGCCCCAACGTCGGCATAGGCGTGGACTTCCACGGCCGCGTGCACAAGCCCATGGCCAAGGTGCTGATGAAGGAGCTGGATCCGTTCAAGCTCATGTTCATCGAAGAGCCGGTGCTGAGCGAACACTACGAAGCGCTGAAGGAACTGGCGCCGCTGACCTCCACCCCGATCGCGCTGGGCGAACGCCTGTTCTCGCGCTGGGACTTCAAGCGCGTGCTGTCCGAAGGCTATGTGGACATCATCCAACCCGATCCCTCGCACGCCGGCGGCATCACCGAAACCCGCAAGATCGCGGCCATGGCCGAAGCCTACGACGTGGCGCTGGCCCTGCACTGCCCGCTGGGCCCGATCGCGCTGGCCACCTGCCTGCAGATCGACGCGGGTTGCTACAACGCCTTCATCCAGGAACAGAGCCTGGGCATCCACTACAACGCCGCCAACGACCTGCTGGACTACGTCAGCAATCGCGAAGTCTTTGCCTACGAAGACGGCATGGTCGCGATTCCGCGAGGCCCCGGCCTGGGCATCGAAGTCAACGAGGAATACGTGAAGGAACGCGCCGCCGTGGGCCACCGCTGGCGCAACCCGGTCTGGCGCCACGCCGACGGCAGCTTCGCCGAATGGTAAGCCGCCCGCCATCCGCCGACAGATAAAGAGAAAGAGGAGACAGCCCTTGTCCACAGCCACGCACGCCGGCCTGCAAAGCGCCCAGCGCCCCACGCGCAGCCGGTACCTCATCATGGTGATGCTGTTCATCACCGTCGTCATCAACTACCTGGACCGCAGCAACCTGTCCATCGCCGCGCCGGCGCTCAAGGACGAGTTCGGCCTGGACACGGTGCATGAAGGTCTGATCCTGTCGGCCTTCGGCTGGACCTACGCCGCCATGCAGATCCCCGGCGGCTGGCTGGTGGACCGCGTATCGCCGCGCGTGCTGTACGCCGCCGCGCTGATCCTGTGGTCAGCGGCCACGTTCTTCATGGGCTTTGCCGGCAGCTTCGTGATCCTGTTCGTGCTGCGCCTGGCCGTGGGCGCGCTGGAAGCGCCGGCCTATCCGATCAACAACCGCGTCGTCACCACCTGGTTCCCGGAACGCGAACGCGCCACCGCCATCGGCTTCTATACCTCGGGCCAGTTCGTGGGCCTGGCGTTCCTGACGCCGGTGCTGGCGTGGCTGCAGCATCACTACGGCTGGCACATGGTGTTCGTCAGCACCGGGCTGCTGGGCATCGTGTGGGGCGTGCTGTGGTTCATGATCTACCGCGAGCCGCGCCAGTTCAAGGGCGCCAATGCGGCGGAAATCGAGCTGATCCAGCAAGGCGGCGGAGTGGTCGACCTGGACCGCAGCGTCAAGGAAAAGAAGGCCCCCTTCAACTGGAACGACCTGGGCCAGGTCATGAGCAAGCGCAAGCTGTGGGGCGTGTACCTGGGCCAGTTCTGCCTGACCTCCACGCTGTGGTTCTTCCTGACCTGGTTCCCCACCTACCTGGTGAAGTACCGCGGGATGGACTTCATCAAGTCCGGCTTCCTGGCGTCGGTGCCGTTCCTGGCGGCCTTCGTCGGCGTGCTGTGCTCGGGCGTGCTGTCCGACTTTCTGATCCGCCGCGGCGCCACCATCGGCCTGGCGCGCAAGCTGCCCATCATCCTGGGACTCTTGATCTCCACCTCGATGATCGGCGCGAACTTCACCGATTCCACACCCTGGGTGATCTTCTTCCTGGCGGTGGCTTTCTTCGGCAACGGGCTGGCGTCCATCACTTGGTCGCTGGTGTCGACGCTGGCGCCCGTGCGCCTGTTGGGACTGACGGGCGGCGTGTTCAACTTCGTCGGCAATCTGTCGTCGATCTGCACGCCCATCGTGATCGGCTTCCTGGTGACCAAGGACAGCTTCGCGCCGGCCATCGTGTATGTGTCATCGCTGGCTTTGCTGGGCGCGCTGTCGTACATCCTGCTGGTGGGCAAGGTGGAGCGGATCGAGGCTTGATCGCTCCGGTTTCCCGGCATGGAAAAAGGGCGCCTGCATGCACAGGCGCCCTTTTTACTTGGCGTGTATCGCGGATTCAGCAGCCATGCATCGCCAGCTTCCGCTGGCGCTGGTTGCTGGCGCGCTGCCACAGCACCAGGCCCAGGCCGGCCGCGGCGATCAGGGCGCCGACCACGGGCACCGCGGCATAGCCCATGCCCGCCGAGATCACGCCCCCGCCAGCCGCCGCGCCCACCGCGTTGCCCAGGTTGAAGGCGCCCACGTTCACCGACGAGGCCAGGCCCGGCGCGTCGGTGGCGGCGCGCATGACACGCATCTGCAGCGGCGGCACCACGGCGAACGTGCCGAAGCCGAAGATCAGCAGTGCAATGGCGGCGCCGACCGGCGTGGCCGCCAGCCACGGGAACGCCAGCAGATCCGCGATGATCAGCACCAGGAAAGCGATCAGGCTGCCGTCCAGCGAACGGTCGGCGAAGCGCCCGCCCACCGTATTGCCGATGGTGAAACCGACGCCGATCAGCACCAGCATCGCCGTGACGAAGTTGGGCGAGGCGCCCGTCAGTTCGGCCAGGGTCGGCGCCACATAGGTGTAGAGCGTGAACATCGCGCCCGCGCCCAGCACCGTGGTCAGCAAGGCCACCAGCACCACCGGGCTCTTCAGCACGGCCAGCTCGCGGCGGATGTCGGGACGGCGTCCGGCCTCGCCCGCCGGCAACGCGAACCACAGCGACAACATCGCGATCAGGCCCAGTACCGAGGTCGCGGCGAATGACATGCGCCAGCCGATGACCTGCCCGAGCCAGGTAGCCGCCGGCACCCCGCCCACGTTGGCGATGGTCAACCCCAGGAACATGGTGGCGACGGCGCTGGCCTGCTTGTGGCGCGGCACCACGCTGGCGGCCACCAGCGAACCCAGGCCGAAGAAGGCGCCATGGTTCAGGCTGGTGACCAGACGTGCCAGCAGCAGGGTCGTGTAGTTGGGCGCCAGCGCGGAAAGCACGTTACCCACCGTGAAGATCGCCATCAACACCAGCAGCGCGTTGCGGCGCGACCAGCGCGACAGGGCCAGCGTCATCAGCGGCGCGCCCAGCATCACGCCGATGGCGTAGGCGCTGATCAACATGCCGGCGCTGGGGATGGACACGTCCACCCCTTCGGCGATGACGGGCAACAGGCCCATGGGAGAAAACTCGGTCACGCCGATGCCGAAGGCACCGACGGCGAGCGCCAACAATGGCAGGCCGGCCTTCACCGGCTGGGAGTCCTGGGGATGCATGTGGTTTCCTTGGGTTCGATTGCGCCGACCGGGGTGTTTCGGGAGCGGGCCGGCGCGGATGGCCGGGGCGCGGGAAAGGTCCGATCGGAAGGCAGGCGCCCAGTATGCCGCTGCGATCCTTGCGGAAAAAGGTAGGAAACAGCGAAACACTTTTGACTTGGAGTCATGAATCCCGGACGCCAGCAGGCTGGGCGCCCCCAGGAACGCTAGGCCAGCCCCAACAGCCTTTCCGTCTCGCGCGCCAAGGCGACCAGCCGCGGGCCGATGTCGGCCGCGCGCTCGCGGTAAGGACCGTCGCCCGCCGGCACGCCGCAATTGAAGACATACAGCAGCGACTGGTAAGGCCGCCCCAGCGGCGCGGCAAAGCCGTAGGCGTCCGGACGCCACTCCAGGTTGTTGCCGCAATAGCCCTTGCGTTCCAGGTCGCGGCGCGCGGCCGCCAGATTGGGAACGTGGGTCTCGTAGTGGCGTGCATCCGCCACGCGCAGCTGGTTCAGCACGACGGCCCGCTCTTCATCCGAGACTCGCGCCAGCCACGCCTTGCCGGCAGCGCTGGACAGCAAGGGCAGCGAGGCACCTATGTCCGGTCGGGTTTGCAAGGCCTCGTTGGACCTTGCTGTTTCCACGTACACCATCTGCAGGCGGTCGCGCACCACCAGGGACACGGCGCCACGCGCATGATCGGCCAACTGCTTCATCAACGGCCGCGCCAACTGCCGGATCTGCATGCTGGCCAGCAGCGGATAGCTCAGCGCCAGCACCGAGGCGCCCAGCCGGTAGCGCGCCGGGTCGCCCTCGCGTTGCAAAAAGCCCAGTTCGACCAGCGTGTGGGTCAGCCGCGCCACGGCGCTACGCGACAGGCCGGTCTGCTGCGCGAAGTCCTTGTTGGCCAGCACCGGCCGGTCAGCCCGGAAGCAGGCCAGGATATCGATGCCGCGCGCCAGCGTGGTGGTGAATTCGCGGTCCTGGTCACTCGTCATGCTGACGCTCCAGCATTTTTTCGACGCGCGCCACCAGCGTCAGCAGGCGCGGCGCGATACGCCCGCGCAGGTCGCCCGGGCGCAGCCGCGTGACGGGCACGCCGCAGTTGAACACCAGCGCCTGGCCATCGACGCGCGTGCGCATGGGCACCGCCACCGCATGCACGTCCGAGTGCCAATCGCCCTGCCCCACGCAATAGCCGTATTCGGCGTAGTCGCGCCGCGCCTGCTCCCAGTCCGGCGCGTGGCGGCGCCACACGGCCGGGTCCTGGCGCCGCAGCGCCGCCAGCACGGGTTCGGCCTCGTCGTCCGGCGCCTGCGCCAGCCAGGCGCGCCCCATGGCCGAGGGCAGCAGCGGCAGCAAGGCGCCGATATCCGGGCGGAAGGACACGGCGTCATGGCCGCGGCAGGTTTCCACATACACCATGTTCAAACCGTGATGCATGCCCAACGAGGCCGAGCCGCCAGCCGCATCGGCCAGCCGCTTCATCAGCGGACGCGCCAGTTGCCGGACCTTGATACTGGCCAGAAGCGGATAGCTCAGCGACAGCACCGCGGTACCCAGCCGGTAGCGGCGCAGGCCCGCGTCGTAGCGCAGCAGGCCGCGCTGCATCAGGGTGGTGGTCAGCCGTGAAATCGTGGCCTTGGACAGGCCGGTTCGGTCCGCCAGTTCGCGGTTGCTGAGCGCGGGTTCGCCGTGCCGGAAGGCCTGCAGCACCGACAAGCCGTGCGCCAGCGTGGTGGCGAAGGCGGGGTCGGCATGGCGCTCGCCCGGGCTGGTGGTCATGGTCGCGATCCTGATCCCGGGACGCGCGGAATGCGCGGCCCGTTCCTGAGAATCATAGAGCAGCGGTCGCCCCACCAGCACGCGTCACGTTCAAGATATCGAAACATTTGTCTCAAATCCCGCAGCCTTTTGCTAGCCTGGATTCAACACGGCGCGGCACCCATCAGCGCCCATGATGAAACGGAGACTAGCCATGATCAGGGACCCCGACGGTTTCCCGCAATTCCTCGAATCGCTGCGCCGTTACGTGCGCGAGCAACTGGCGCCGCGCGAAGCCGAGGTCGCCCGCCTGGACGAGGTGCCGCAGGACCTGGTCGCCAGCATGGCCGCGCAAGGGCTGTTCGGCTACTCCATCCCGGAGCAATACGGCGGCGCGGGCATGACGACCGAAGAGCTGATCCTGGCGGCCATGGAGCTGTCGCAATGCTCGGTGGCATTCCGCGCCCGGGTCGGCACCAATACCGGCATCGGTTCCGAAGCGCTGGTGGCCGACGGCACCGATGCACAGAAAACCCGCTACCTGCCGTTGCTGGCGTCCGGCGAACTGACCGGCTGCTTCGCCCTGACCGAGCCGCAGGCGGGATCCGACGCCACCGCCCTGCGCACCACCGCCGTGCGCGACGGCGACCACTATGTGCTGAACGGCGAGAAGTGCTTCATCACCAATGCGCCGCTGGCGGGCCTGTTCACCGTCATGGCGCGCACCGATCCGCAAGCGCCCGGCGCCAAGGGCATCACCGCCTTCATCGTGGAGCGCGGCACGCCGGGCCTGTCCACCGGCCAGCCCTACGACAAGATGGGCCAGGCCGGATCGCCCGTGTCCTCCGTGCATTTCCAGGACTGCCGCGTGCCCGCTGCCAATATCATCGGCGGCCAGGAAGGCCTGGGCTTCAAGACCGCCATGAAGGTGCTGAACAAGCAGCGCATCCATCTGGCGGCGCTGTGCATAGGCCCGGCCATGCGCATGCTGGACGACACGCTGCGCTTCGTGGCCGAGCGCCAGCAATTCGGCAAGCCGCTGATGGACTTCCAGCTGATCCAGGCCATGCTGGCCGATTGCCAGACCGAGATCCAGGCCGCCCGCGCGCTGGTGCTGCAAACCGCCCGCGAACGCGACGCGGGCGCGGACGTGACGCTGAATGCATCGATCTGCAAGTACTTCGCGTCGGAAATGTGCGGCCGCGTGGCTGACCGCTGCGTGCAGATGCATGGCGGCTATGGCTACATCGCCGACCATGGCATCGAACGCTTCTACCGCGACGTGCGCCTGTTCCGCCTGTACGAAGGCACCAGCCAGATCCATCAATTGAATATCGCCCGCCACACGCTGACCCAGGCGGGCTACACGCCCGGCCGCTAGGGCACTACCGGGACCGCAGCCGCAAGAAGCCGGCGGCCCATCAAACCAAAGGAGACTTCCATCATGCTGCACAAGCACCTGCCGAAGTGGATCGGCGCAATGGCCGCCGCCCTCACCTGCGCCGCGCTGCCGCCGCAAGCCGCGGCCGCCTACCCCGACAAGCCCGTGAGACTGATCGTGCCGTTCGCCCCGGGCGGCTCGACCGACATCCTGGGACGCCTGCTGGCCGAGGCCTTGCACCCCATCCTGGGCCAGCCCGTCATCGTCGAGAACAAGCCCGGCGCCGGCGGCAACATCGGCGGCGACTTCGTGGCGCGCGCCGCACCCGACGGCTACACGCTGCTGCTGGCGGCGGCGGGACCCACGGTCGTCAATCCCAGCCTGTACGCCAACATGCCGTTCAACCCGGCCAAGGACCTGGCGCCCATCACCTGCCTGGAGCGCGAGCACAACCTGATGGTAGTGACGAAATCGATGCCGGTGAAGACGCTGCAGGAATTCCTGCAATACGCGCGCAACAACCCCGGCAAGCTGTCCTTCGGCTCGCCGGGCAACGGCTCGCCCGCCCAGCTGGCCGGGGAACTGCTCAAGCAGCAGACCGGCATCCAGGCCGAGCACGTGCCATACAAAGGCTCCGGCCCCGCCATCACCGACCTGGTGGCCGGCCACATCGATTTCATGATCGACAACATGCCGGCCCTGCTGCCGCAGGTCAAGGCCGGCGGGCTGCGCGCGCTGGCCGTGCCCAGCGACCAGCGCGCCACCGCCGCCCCCGACATCCCCACTTTCGACGAGGCCGGCCAGAAGGGCTTTGTGGTGATGGCCTGGAAGGGCCTGATGGCGCCCGCCGGCACCGACCCGGCAGTGATCGAACGCCTGCACGCGGCTGTGGTCAAGGCGCTGCAGGACCCGCAGTTGCGCGCGCGCTTCCAGGAGCTGGGCGCCGAACCGCTGGCCAGCACGCCGGCCGAATTCGCCAAGCAGATCGCGGACGAAACCGCCTGGTGGGCCAAGCTGGTGCAGTCCACCGGCACCCGCATCCAATA
The DNA here is from genome assembly GCF_059760445.1 of Achromobacter sp. D7-1. Taxonomy (NCBI): domain Bacteria; kingdom Pseudomonadati; phylum Pseudomonadota; class Betaproteobacteria; order Burkholderiales; family Alcaligenaceae; genus Achromobacter; species Achromobacter sp. D7-1. The sequence continues at coordinate 32,156 of NZ_JCBAMT010000036.1, forward strand.
GTCCATCGGTCCATCGCGGAGAAATTGCCATGCCATCCTTCATCCGAACGCTGCACGCCTTGTGCGCGGCCGCCGTACTGGCCGCGGCCGGGAACGCGCAGGCCGCCGCCTATCCCGACAAGCCGGTGCGCCTGATCGTGCCCTATGCGGCCGGTGGCGGCACCGACACCGCAGCGCGCATGATCGCCCGCAAGCTGGCGCCCTTGCTGGGCCAACCCGTGGTGGTCGAAAACAAGCCCGGCGGCGCCACGCAGATCGGCACCGCCTATGTCGCCAGCGCCGCGCCCGACGGCTATACCTTGCTGATGGGCACGGCCAACCTGGCGACCAATAGCGTGCTGTACGCCAAGCTGCCCTACGACGTGAAGAAGGATCTTGCGCCGGTCGCGTGGGCCACGGACGTGCCGGTCTACCTGCTGTTGCCGGCCGCCAGCCCCTGGCGCACGCTGGAAGACCTCAAGCGCGCCGCCGCGCAGCAGCAGGGCCTGACCTACGCCACGGCCGGCACCGGCAGCATTCCGCATCTGGCGGGCGAACAGTTCGCGCACCAGACCGGCATCGCGCTGCGGCACATTCCCTACAAGGGCAGCAGCGAAGCCGCCACCGCGCTGGTCGGCGGACAGGTCCAGCTGAGCTTCGACAATCTGGCGCCGGTTCTTGCGCAGGTCAAGGCCGGCCGCCTGCGGGCCGTCGCCATTGCCGCGCAGGCGCGCAATCCCGAGATGCCCGACGTACCCACGCTGGCCGAGCTGGGCGTGCCGCTGGCGGCCTCGTCCTGGTGGGGCGTGATGGCGCCGGCGCGTACGCCGAAGGACGTGATCGCCCTGCTGAACCGGCAGCTCAACAGCGTGCTGGCCGATCCAGAAGTGCGCAGCTACTTCGCCGGGCTGGGCATGCAAGCCACCGGCGGCACGCCCGAAGCCTTCGGCCAGCACATCGCCGACGAAACCGACAGATGGCGCGCCGTGGTCAAGCAGGCCGGCGTGAAGATCGAGGAATAAACCATGCAGTCCAAGCAAGAGCATGCCGGCGGCGACGCCCTGCAAGACCTGTGCGCGCGCGTGCGCCGCTTCGTGGACGAGGTCGCAATACCCGCCGAGTCCCCCGCCATCGCCCGCGACGTAGCGGCGCTGGACAGCTGCGTCGCCCGCTTGCGCACCCAGGCCCGCGAGGCCGGCTTGTATGCGCCGCAGCTGCCCGAGGAGTGGGGCGGGCTGGGGCTGGGCTGGCGCGCGCTGGCGCAGGTGCTGGAGGAAGCGGGACGCGGATTCCTGGGGCCCGCCGCGCTTAACTGCGCCGCGCCCGACCAGCCCAACATGCTGACGCTGCTGCGCCTGGGCAACCCTGCCCAGCAGGAACGCTTCCTCGCGCCGCTGGTGCGCGGCGAACAACGCGCCTGCTTCGCCATGACCGAGCCCGCGCCTGGCGCCGGCTCCGATCCGTCCATGCTGCGCACCCGCGCCGAACGGCGCGGCGCGCGCTGGGTGCTGAACGGCCACAAGCAATTCATCAGCGGCGGCGTGGGCGCGGATTTCGCGCTGGTGCTGGCGCGCGCGGAAGCCGGCGTCACGCTGTTCCTGGTGCCTGCCGATACGCCCGGCTATCGCGTAGTGCGCGATATCGGCATGGTCACGGGCTACCAGATCGGCGGCCACGCTGAGATCTTGCTGCAGGACTGCGAGGTCGGCGACGAGGCCGTGCTGGGCGAGCCCGGCCGTGGCCTGGAATATGCACAGCTGCGGCTGGAACCCGCCCGCCTGTCCCATTGCATGCGCTACATCGGCCGCGCGCGGCGCGCGCTGGAGACGGCGCAAGCCTATGTGGTGCAACGCGACTCCTTCGGCTCGCGCCTGGCGGACCTGCAGCAGATCCAGGCCATGGTCGCGGATTCGCACATCGACCTGCACGCCGCCCGCCTCATGACGCTGGACTGCGCCGGCCGCATGGACGAAGGCCTGTCGGTGAAGCAGCACAGCGCCATGGCCAAGGTCTTCGTGTCCGAAGCCGTGAACCGCGTGGCCGACCGCGCCGTGCAGATGATGGGCGCGTCGGGCCTGTCCGACGACACGCCCGTGTCCATGGTCTGGCAGGAAATGCGCCCCTTCCGCATCTACGACGGCGCCAATGAACTGCACCGCGCCACGCTGGCGCGCCGGCTGCTGGCGCAAGCCTGAGCCCCCAAGGAGACGAATATGGAAAACCCCGAATTCCAGGCCTACCGCCTGCACGCGGGCGCAACGGGCCAGCCCCCGCAAGGCCGCTACGACACGCTGACCACGGACCAGCTGTCCGCGGGCGACACGCTCATCAAGGTGGCCTACGCCGGCCTCAACTACAAGGACGCGCTGGCCCAGGCCGGGCGCGGCGGCATCGTCCGCGAATATCCGCGCATCGGCGGCATCGACCTCTCGGGTACCGTGGTGCACTCCGCCGACCCGTCGCTGGCGCCCGGCCAGGAAGTGGTGGTGCACGGCTTCGGCATCGGCGTGGATTGCGACGGCGGCTATGCCGAGTACGCGCGGGTGCGCCATGACTGGGTGCTGCCGCTGCCCGCCGGCATCGGGCTGCGCGACGCCGCCGTGCTGGGCGCCGCGGGCTATACCGCCGCGCTGTCGCTGCACTGGATGGAGCACTGCGGACTGACGCCGGAGCACGGCGAGGTGCTGGTCACCGGCGCCACCGGCGGCGTCGCCGGCGTCGCCATCGACATTCTGAGCCAGCGCGGCTACCGCGTCTGCGCCATGTCAGGCAAGCCGGATGCGGAGAACTATCTGCGCTCATTGGGCGCGCAGGAGGTGATGGCCCCGCCCGACCTGTCCGCCGGCATCAAGCCGCTCATGAGCGCGCGCTGGGCGGGCGTGGTCGACTCCGTGGGCGGCCCGCTGCTGGCGCACGCCCTGGCCAGCCTGAAGCCGGACGGCGTGGCCGCCGCCTTCGGCAATGCGGGCGGGGCGGAACTGCCCACCTCGGTCATCCCCTTCATCCTGCGCGGCGTCAAGCTGCTGGGCATCAACGCCAACAGCCCCATGCCGCTGCGGCGCCAGGTATGGAACAAGCTTGCCGCCGAATACCGCCCCGCGCATCTCGACCTGATCGCGCGCGTCATCGAACCCCGCGAACTGCCCCAGGCACTGGCCGCCATGCTCGAACGCGGCAGCACCGGCCGCAGCGTCGTGCGTTTCTCCTGATCCTTCATCGCCACATCATGACCGACACTTCCCTGTCCCGCCTCTTCGATCCGCAAGCGATCGCCATCGTCGGCGCCTCGGCCACGCCGGGCAAGATCGGCGCGATGCCGATCAGCCTGCTGCTGCAGCACGGCTACGGCGGCCGCATCATTCCCGTCAACCCGCGTGCGGACGTCATCGCCGGGCTCCCCGTCATACCCGGTCTGGACGCGCTGGACGCGGACGTGGACCTGGCCATCCTGGCCGTGCCGGCCGCCCACGCCGCGCAGGCGCTGGAGCGCGCCCGGCCCGGCCAGATCGGCGCGGCGGTGGTGTTCACTTCCGGCTTCTCCGAGACCGGCGCACACGGCGCCGGGCAACAGGAACGGCTCTGCGCCGTCGCGCGCGAGCGCGGCATCCGGCTGCTGGGTCCCAATTGCCTGGGCTTCATGAACGTGCGGCGCAATGTCTATGCCACCTTCTCGCCCGCGCCGGCCAACGGCGTGGTCGCCCCCGGCGGCATCGGCATGGTGTCGCAGAGCGGCGCGTTCGGCGCCTACGCCTACAGCATGGCGCGCGAACGCGGCCTGGGCCTGTCGCACTGGATCAGCACCGGCAACGAGGCCGACATCGACGTCGCCGACTGCATCGAATGGCTGGCGCACGACGCCGATACCCGCGTCATCATGGCCTATATGGAAGGTTGCCGCGACGGCGCCAAGCTGCGCCGCGCGCTGGCCGCGGCGCGCGCGGCGGGCAAGCCCGTGGTGGTCACCAAGATCGGCCGCACCCAGGCCGGCGCGCAAGCCGCGGCTTCGCACACCGCTGCCCTGGCCGGCGACGACGCCGTGTACGACGCGCTATTCCGCCAGTACGGCGCTCTGCGCGCACGCACCATCGAGGAATTCTTCAACCTGGGCTATGCGCTGGACACCTGGAAACGGCCGCCGCAAGGCCGGCGTCTGGGGATTTTCACCATCTCCGGCGGAGTCGGTGCGTTGATGGCCGACGAAGCCGCCGACACCGGCCTGGCGCTGCCCGAGCCCGCCGCCGACGCGCAAGCCCGGCTGCTGGAGCGCGTGCCCTTCGCCAGCGGTCGCAACCCGGTGGACGTCACCGGCCAGGCCGTGTCCGAACCTGGGCTGCTGCTGGCCACCGCCGACGACATGCTGGCCGATGGCCGCTATGACGCCCTGGCCGTCTTCCTGGCCGCCGCAGGATCCTCCGAGATCCTGTGGCCCACCTTCGAAGCCTTCGCGCGGCAGATGCAGGCCCGCCATCCGGACGTGCCGCTGGCGATCAGTGCGTTATTCCCGCCCGCCCGCCGCCGCGAACTGGAACAGCTAGGCTGCTTGGTGTTCCCCGATCCCAGCGCCGCCATCCGCACGATAGGCGCGGTGGCCGGGCTGGCGGCCAATGCGGATCACGACAAGGCTGAGGAAGATCGCGCAACCCAGTCAGCCGACACGCCGCCACTGCTGGACGCCTATAACGAAGTTCAGGCAATGGAGCTGCTGCGCCAAGCCGGCTTGCCCGCATCTCCCTGCACGCTGGCCACCGACGCCGACGCCGCGGTGCGCGCCGTCGCCGCCATGAGCGCAACCGGCCGCGACGCCTCGGGCGATAGCGTCCCCGTGGTCCTCAAGGTGGTCTCGCCCGACATCACGCACAAGAGCGACGTGGGCGGCGTGAAGCTCAATATCCGCGGCGAAGACGCCGTGCAGCGCGCCTACGCCGACATCATGGCCTCGGTGCGCCAGCACCGGCCCGACGCCCGCATCGATGGCGTGCTCGTCGCCCCCATGGCGCCCAAGGGCGTGGAATGCATCGCCGGCGTGCATTGCGATCCGGTCTTCGGCCCGGTCGTCATGTTCGGGTTGGGCGGCGTCTTCGTCGAAGTGCTCAAGGACGTGAGCTTCCGCCTCGCGCCCTTCGGCCGCGACGAGGCCATCGCGATGATCCGCGAGATCAAGGGCTACGCGCTGCTGCAAGGCGCGCGCGGCGCGCCCCCTTGCGACATCGATGCGCTGGCCGACGCGCTGGCGGCTCTGTCCCGTTTCGCCCACGCGCGTAGCGCGGACTTCAGTTCGGTGGAGATCAATCCCTTGCTGGCGCTGCCTGAGGGGCAAGGCGCCATGGCGCTGGATGCAGTGGTGATACGGGGCGGGGGAGCTGCCCAGACGGTCTAACCCATGCGGCCACGGGCGGCTACGCGCCCATTGCCCACCGCTTGGCATGCTTGCGGGTGTTGGCCTTGATCCAGCGCCCCAAGCGCTCGATCAGCGTGCGCTCCGCGCCCTCCGACACCTGCGTCATCAGCCCTGCCTGCACCTCGTCCAATGCCGCGGGAAGCGCAACCACCAAGGACTCCCCTACCGCCCTGACGTAGCGCAGGGCAAAGCCCAACTCCTTGGCCATGGCCGCGATATGTTCCGCGCCGATGCTGCCCGGCTTCATTTCGCCGCCAATCGCAAACGCGAAATTGCGAGCCAGCCCGGAGTACATGCCCGTGCACATCAGGTCATAAAAGGGAGCCAGCCGGTACAGGCCGTCCGGCGTCTGCAGCACGGACAGGTTCTTGGCATGGCTATCGTTGTTGCCGACGCATAAGTTGAAGAATATCCATTGCAGGAAACGCTTCAAATCCGCGGCGCCGATGCCCATGCCTCCCAACAACTCCCGACATTGCTGCAGCGAAGGACCGCCGTCGGACTCATACTTCACGTCGGACGGCTTACCGGCCAGCTGGCAGAGATCCAACTGATGAAGCCGCAGCAAGCCGCCCTTGTCGTCAGGCTTGCGGTCATACCGGGTAATCAGGCATGCGTGCGTATCGGGCTGATAGCGGACTTCCGCCACGCCCAGGCCCATTCTGGCGGCCAGCTGCATGACCAGCGTCTCGTTCAAGGCCGACGACCACACGCCGTCCAGGCCGCGAATATCCGGCTTCAGAATATGCGTGGACGGCGCCGCACCCTCGGGAATCGTCGGCGAACCATCGGGCATGACCGTCAATAGGAGCTTGTCTTGCGCCCCGGCCAGAGAAATGCGGGCGCCCTCGGCGTTCTCTGCCGCCAACGCGGGTACAACCACGTCCTGCAAGCGCACTGCCACGTCCTGCCACGTCGCAGGCCGGTGGCGCGCCGGCGCGGGGCGTTCGCCTTGCGGCAATATGGTCAACCCACTGGCGGTGTCCCCGCCCACGCTGCGCAACAGGCCGAAGACCGTGGTGGCATGGCGGCTGACCTGCAGGAACTTGCGCACATGCCCTTCGGGCAACAGGTTTTCAAAGAATGCATGCACCGCATCGTCCGCATGATCGCCGCTGCGCAAAGGCACCGATGGCGAAATGGCGTGCGCGCCAGCCCAATTCAGCCAGGCGTCGTCATACACGAAGCGCAACGGCCGCTCGTCGAACAAGCGGCCGACCTTGCGGTCCGCGTGATAGATGTCCAGCGCATCGGCGGCGCTCATGGCAGCCTCGGGCGCTTGGGCCCCACCTGCACTTCCAGGCCCAGCAGATCCAGCATGTCCAGCACCTTCTGCAATTGCAGCGTGGGCTTGCCGCGCTCCAGATCCACCACATAGCGGTTGCCGGTGCCGGACAGGCCGGCCAGGTCAGTTTGCAGCAAACCCTGCGAGCGCCGGACGGCCTTCACCAGCTCGCCCAGTTCGGTCGAGGTGCGGATCGTTACGCCGGCCCCGCCTGCAAGCGCGGCCGGAATATCGTTCGCGGGCATGATCGCCTCCAAAATTACCGTTCGGTAATTTTAGGGCAATAATATGATCGGCGTCGCAAAAAAATTACCGAGCGGGAAAAATTTACCGCAGCACGGTTTTCTTAGCCCGAAAAATTACCGAACGGGAATAATTTTTCCGATCCAGGCCTGATTTTCACACAAAATTACCGATCGGTAATTTTGTGGCCGTCGTCCATGGAGCGGTGCCTCAAGCGAAAAAAGGCGCCCAAGGCGCCTTTTCGTCTTCAAGCACGCGTCCCGCTTACTTCAGCAGCAACGCATTCAGCCGCTTCACAAACGCTGCCGGGTCGGCAATCTGCGCGCCTTCGGCCAGCAGAGCCTGATCCAGCAGCAGACGCGCCCACTGGTCGAACTCGCCGTCTTCGGCGGCGCGGATGCGGGCCAGCAACGGGTGCTCGGGATTGATTTCCAGCACCGGCTTGACGTTGGGGGCTTCCTGGCCGGCGGCCTTCAGCATGCGCAGCAGGTGCGGGCTGAGTTCGTTCTGGCCCACCACCACGCAAGCCGGCGAATCCACCAGGCGCAGGGTCACGCGCACTTCCTTGACCTGATCTTCCAGCGTCTTCTGCAGACGCTCGACCAGCGGTTTGAAGTCCTCGGCCACTTCGGCCTGGTGCTTCTTTTCTTCCTCGTCGGCCAGCTCGGCCAGGTCCAGGCCGCCCTTGGCCACCGAGACCAGCGACTTGCCGTCGAATTCGCGCAGGTAGGACAGCATCCATTCGTCCACGCGGTCCGACAGCAGCAGGACTTCGATGCCCTTCTTGCGGAAGATTTCCAGATGCGGACTGTTGCTGGCGGCGGCGAAGGTATCAGCCGTGACGTAGTAGATCTTGTCCTGGCCTTCCTTCATGCGCGACACGTAGTCGGCAAAGGACACGGTCTGGGCCTGGTCGCCCGTCTGCGTCGACGCGAAGCGCATGAGCTTGGCGATGCGTTCCAGGTTGGCCGAGTCCTCGCCCGCGCCTTCCTTCAGCACCTGGCCGAACTCCGACCAGAACGTGGCGTAGTCTTCCGGCTTGTTCTCCGCCATGTCTTCCAGCAGCGACAGGATGCGCTTGGCCGAACCCTCGCGGATGGCGCGCACGTCGCGGCTTTCCTGCAGGATTTCACGCGACACGTTCAGCGGCAGGTCGGCCGAGTCGATCACGCCGCGCACGAAGCGCAGGTACGAGGGCAACAGCTGGTCGGCGTCGTCCATGATGAAGACGCGCTTGACGTACAGCTTCACGCCGTGGCGGCCGTCGCGGTCCCACATGTCCATGGGCGCATGCTTGGGCACATACAGCAGCTGCGTGTATTCGCTGCGGCCTTCCACGCGGTTGTGGGTCCAGGCCAGCGGGTCGTCGTAGTCGTGCGACACCGTCTTGTAGAACTCGCGGTACTGCTCTTCCGTGACGTCGGACTTGCTGCGGGCCCACAGCGCGTTGGCCTGGTTCACCGTTTCCAGTTCTTCGGTCTTGACCTGTTCGCCCTTTTCCTGGTCCCACTCTTCCTTGGCCATGCGGATGGGCAGGGAGATGTGGTCCGAATAGCGGCGCAGGATCTCGCGCAGCTTCCAGCCGTTGAGCAATTCGTCTTCGTCGGCGCGCAGATGCAGCGTGACGTCCGTGCCGCGCGAGGCTTTTTCAGCGGCGGCGATGGTGAATTCGCCCTGGCCGTCCGATTCCCACTGGATCGCATCCGTGGCGCCGGCGCGGCGGCTGACCACCGTGACCTTGTCGGCCACGATGAAGGAGGAATAGAAGCCCACGCCGAACTGGCCGATCAGCTGCGCGTCCTTCTGCTTGTCGCCCGTCAGCTGCGAGAAGAATTCCCGCGTGCCGGAACGCGCAATCGTGCCCAGGTTGGCCACGGCCTCATCGCGCGACAGGCCGATGCCGTTGTCGGAGATGGTGATGGTGCGCGCGGCCTTGTCGTAGCTGACCGTGATGGCCAGCTCGCCATTGCCTTCCAGCAGCTCGGGCTGATCGATGGCCTCGAAGCGCAGCTTGTCGCAGGCGTCCGATGCGTTCGATACCAGCTCGCGCAGGAAGATTTCCTTGTTGCTGTACAGCGAATGGATCATCAGGTGCAGCAGCTGCTTCACCTCTGCCTGGAACCCCAGGGTTTCGGACGTGGAAGGCGTGGCGGTTTGGCTCATAGTTCTACGTGGCTAGGTAAGTAAATTGGGGACGGTGATTGGCTGCCGGGACATCTGGCCCGCGCGGCCGCCGGGAAACCCTATTGATGTGGGGGCCAATGGCGCGCTTTCAAGGGCGGGCGGGAATTCCCCCTGCCGATCGCAGCCCCCCATTTCGGGCAGGGGCGGCGCCTCAGAAAATCGAGAACACCTTGCGGTAGCGTGTTTTCGCCTCCAGCACGGTTTCATGCTGCGGCACCGCCAGCTTGCCGGCCCGGATCAGCTTGCGGATGTCGGCGGCCGTGATCTGCCGCGTCTCTTGCGAGCGCAGCAGGAAATCCGCCGTACCGCGGTCCAGGATCTGATAGATCGAATGGAAAATCAGCTGCGAAGGGCCCAACTCGTCGAGGTAATAGAGTTTCTCTCCCTTCTGCCAGACCGTGCCGAAGTTGTGATAAACCACGCCGCGCTTGTTCCATTCCCCAGCCGGCGCATCCGTCAGCTGGTTGATCAGCGTGGAACGGGACACCAGCCCTCCGCCGCTGCCCCGCGAGTTGCGGGCCCAGGCTTCCTGCGCCTGCAGGAACAACGTCTGCCTGCCGTCCGTGTACACGTAGGGCGACAGGGCGGTGTATGTGTCCGAAGCCAACGGATCGTCGCCGGCCCGCTCCACCTGCCGCGTCTGCGCGTTGTAGAAATAGATGCCGTCCTTGCTGCGGAACAGCGCCTGGTACACATGCCGGCCGTGCTCGCTCAGCAGCCGGTACGGCGCATGCGCCGCGTCGAAGGGCTGCGCGCCCACGTACACCATGCCGTCGCGCGGATCGCGGAGATAGGGCTGGCGGTACAGGTCGCCCACCATGAAGGTGTACAGCGCGGGATCGTCCGACAGCGGCAGCAACTGCTCGTGGAAATAGACGCGGCGGCCATCGGCGAAGAAATCGTCGCTGGGCCGCACGTCGCCATCCCTGCCCGCTGGCAGGCGGCGCAGCGAGGCCGGCCCTGCCTGCGGCATTTCGCGGCCGCGGTAGTACACACGTTCGTCGTCGGTGGCCAGCTCGCGGTCCAGCAGCGGCCGGTAGGACCGGGCGCTGGCCGGCAGGGCGACGAACGGATACAGATAGGTCTGTGGCTTGGGGCCGGCATCCGCCTGGTACAGGACCTTCTGCCAGAACTCGTCCAGCATGCCCAGTTCCTCGTTGCGCACACTGTGCATCGAACAGAAATACGTGACCGCGCCATCGCTGAAATAACTGTTGCCCAGGTAACGCGCCGGCGCCGGCTTCATGCCCGGCAGGACCTGGTTGCCGCAATACACGTGGCGCTGGTCCCTGGCCGCCTGCCTGCCATCGAAAGCCCCGGTATCGAAGGCCGCGAAACTGGCCGGATCGGCCTCGTCCATGCGGTAATAGCCGTTGCTGGGAACGGCGGCGTAGACGCCGCCCTGATAATTCTTATAGATGCTGCTGCCGTAGGACTGCCCGCGGTCCACCGACGCGAAATCGTCGCCGTCCATCAGCCAGAACAGCAGGAACATCGGCAGCGCGGCGATGATCAGGACCAGCGTGATCACGGCCCATTTGGCGCGTTTTTGCATGGAATGGCGGGGCTGACCTGCCTTTGATTGGCGACCAGGGATTCTAACCAGCGGCAGCGAGCCCGGTCCCGTCTCCGGCCCACTCCCGGTCCGTCCCCGGACGCCGTGGAGCCTTCCCCGCTAAAATCCCGCACTTTCCTCCCCTACCCCGACCCTGGCCGGCCCATCCGCCATGCAACCCGCCTCCCTGACCCAACCCGCCCCCCACGGCTCATCCGACGCCGACCCCAGCCCTGACCTGGTCTACGGTCCCGACGATCGCCCCGCGCCTCCCGTGGCCTTCGTCGCCGCCCTGCAGCACTTGCTGGCCATCCTGGTTCCCATCGTCACCCCCGGCCTGCTGATCTGCCAGGCCCTGGGCGTCAGCAGCCGCGACACCACCCTGATCGTGTCCATGTCGCTGGTCATTTCCGGCATCGCCACCTACGTCCAGTGCAAGCGCTTCGGCCCCCTGGGCGCCGGCCTGCTCATCGTGCAGGGCACCAGCTTCAACTTCGTCGGCCCGCTGATCGCCGGCGGCTCGGTCATGGTCAAGCAAGGCACCCCGGTCGAAGCCGTCATGGCCGCGATCTTCGGCGTGGTCATCGCCGGCTCCTTCGTCGAAATGGGCATCAGCCGCATCCTGCCCTTCGTCAAACGCCTGATCACCCCGCTGGTCACCGGCATCGTGGTGCTGCTCATCGGCCTGACGCTGATCAAGGTCGGCCTCATCAGCATGGGTGGCGGCTACAGCGCCATGGGCAACGGCACCTTCGCCAGCGCCGAGAACCTGACCCTGTCCGGCCTGGTCCTGGGCACCATCATCCTGCTGAACCGCGTACCGGTCGTGTGGGTGCGCAGCACTGCCCTGGTGCTGGCCTTGGCCGTCGGCTACATCGCCGCCGCCTACATGGGCCGCCTGGACTTCACCGGCGCCCGCGAAGCCGCCCTGTTCCAGATCCCCACGCCGCTGCACTTCGGCCTGGGCTTCTCCTGGGCGCTGTTCGTGCCCATGCTGATCATCTACCTGGTCACGTCGCTGGAAGCCATCGGCGACGTCACCGCCACCAGCAAGGTCTCCAAGCAGCCCGTCGAAGGCCCGCTGTGGATGCAGCGCATCAAGGGCGGCGTCCTGGTCAACGGCGCGAACTCGCTCTTGGCCGGCGTGTTCAACACCTTCCCCAGCTCGGTCTTCGCGCAGAATAATGGCGTGATCCAGCTGACCGGCATCGCCAGCCGCCACGTCGGCGTGTGGATCGCCGGCATGCTGATCCTGCTGGGCCTGTTCCCGGCCGTGGCCGGCATCCTGCAGGCCGTGCCCGAACCCGTGCTGGGCGGCGCCGCCATGGTCATGTTCGGCGCGGTCGCCGCGTCCGGCATCAACATCCTGGCCGGCATCCACCTGGACCGCCGCGCGCTGCTCATCATCGCCGTGTCTCTGGCCCTGGGCCTGGGCGTGTCGCAAGTGCCGGAAATCCTGTCGCACCTGCCCCATGCCGTGAAGAGCGTGCTGGAGTCGGGCGTGGCCACCGGCGGTATCTGCGCGCTGGTGATGAACTGGTTCCTGCCTGAGAAAAGGTAAGGCTGCCGGGCTCCTCAGGGAACTGGTTCTGGCCCCCGCCTGCGGGTGGGACCGGCTCCCTGACAGAGGTCCGGTCCCAAGGCCGCCTGACAATTTATGAAAGACCGCATATAATCGCCGTCTTCGCTTCTCCCGCGACCGTCATCTGGACGTGTCCGCGACCTCCTAGCCCGGGTGGTGAAATTGGTAGACGCAGGGGACTCAAAATCCCCCGCCGCAAGGCGTGCCGGTTCGATTCCGGCCCCGGGCACCAGAATTCAAAAAGCCGTTGACGTTCGCCGTCAACGGCTTTTTTCATGGCGAAATGCCGCACTCGGCCTACGCACGTGTTCATTTCAACGCTCCACGCGCAACGGACGCTCTCCAATACGTGCAACGTATACGCCCCACACTGGCGGACGATAGCGGGACTTGGACCAAATTCAGCCGCTAGAATTTCCCCGCAACACGGTTGGTTCCGACCACCGACCGCGCAGTGCAAGCCTACTCTGACAAGCTGGAGGTTCGATGGCAATCAAGGCCGTAGCATTCGACGTATTTGGAACATTGGTCCGCATAGAACGGCCCACCCGCCCGTTCCGGAAGCTGGTCCGCCTGCTGCATGAGGCGGGCCGCCGGCGCCAGAGCGACGACGGCGTCCGGGCGATGAGCAATGCGATAGACCTGAGACAGACAGCCAGCTTGTTCGGCGGCATGGTCAGCGAAGAGAACATGCGCGCCCTGGAAGCCGAATTGCTTGAAGAAATCCAATCAATCACGCTATTCGCTGATGCTGCCCCGACTCTTTCCGCTTTGAAAGATCGAGGAATCAAAATAGCGCTTTGCTCCAACCTCGCAGCGCCATATGGGCCTCCGGTACTGGATTTGCTGCCCGTCCAACCGGATTTTTGCGCCTGGTCATACGAAGCCGGCGCCGTGAAGCCACAGCCCGAAATCTACCGATACCTCTGCGATGGTATTGCGTGCCAGCCCGAAGAGATACTTATGATCGGCGACACCATTGAAGCCGATATGGTCGGGCCTCGGAAATTTGGCATGCATGGGTACCACTTGGACAGGCACGCGACGGCGACGCGTTCAAGTGAATCGGTGGATTCGCTGAATGACGTGCTGACTATCCTGGCTGCTCGCTATTGATGAATAGCCTATGAGTCAACGGGGTGAAATTGTCGTGTGGCCCCCCCCTGCCGCCTGGGCCGGGGCCCAAGCGGCAGAGGCAATCAATTAACAGTCACGCCCGCCTCGCGCACCACCTCACCCCACAAAGCAATCTCCTTCACGATCTGATCGCGAAAATCCTGCGGGCTACCCGGCGCTGCTGCTTCCCCGGTGGCCTTGAGGCGATCAGCCATCTCGGGCATGACAACCGCCGCATTGATCGCCGCGTTGAGCTTGGCCTGCACTTGTGCCGGCACGCCCTTGGGTGCGATGATGCCGTACCACACCGTCACGTCGTACGGCACACCGGCCTCGCGCACGGTGGGGATATCCGGCGCCGAGGACACGCGCTGCGGCAAGGTCACTGCCAGCACCTTCAGGCGCTTGTCCTCGCGGTAAGGCAGCGTCGAGCCCGCCGTGGTCAGCATCACGTTGACCTGGCCCGAGACGGTGTCAGTCAACGCCGGCGCCGACCCCTTGTAGGGAATGTGGACCATGGTGATACCGGCCGTCTTCAGGAAGGCCTCCATCGCCAGATGCGATATCCCGCCGGTGCCGGACGAGGCATAGGTCAACCCGCCCGGTTTCTTCTTGGCCAGGGCCACCAGATCGCCCAGGTTGTCCGCCGGCACGCCAGGATTGACCGACACGAAGAAAGGCGCGCGCGCGATCATGCCGATCGGCGTCATGTCCTCCACCGGATCGAACGGCAGCTTGTACAGGCTGGGATTGACGGAATAGCTATTGGAAATCAAGGTCAGGGTATAGCCATCGGGCGCAGCCCTCAGGCCCTGCTCCACGCCCAGCTTGCCGCCCGCGCCGGGGCGGTTCTCCACCACCACCGGCTGCTTCAGGCCATCGGACAGCAACTGACCCAGCAGGCGCGCGATCCCGTCATTGCCGCCTCCGGCGGCAAAGGGCACGATCAGCTTGATCGGCTGCGTAGGATAGTCATCCGCGTGCGCATTGGAAACCGATGCGGCAAACGCCACGGCAGCCAGCGTCATCCCCAATACCGCCCTGCCCAGTTTGGCGCCGGATAGCATCGTCATATTTCTCTCCTCCTTGATCGGCCGCTGCGCGGCCACGTTATGTGATGAAAGGCGCAAGACTACAACTTAACGAGTGAAGTTGCAGTCTTGCGCCTTTCTTTCATGCCGCTTCATTCAAAACGCGGCGGCCTGCGCTTCTGCCCGCAACGCTGTCAGCACAGCCGGACGTTCCCCAATACGCGCGACATACGCCGCCAGGAACGGCCAACGGTCCAACTCAATCGCGAAGAACCGGCACCACCCCATCACCGTAAACAGATAGGCATCCGCCACGCTGAACTGCTGGCCCAGCAAATAGCCGCTCTCGGCCAGAATGCCGTCCAGGTAATCGAAGCGCTTGAAGAGCCGTTCGCGGAAGTGCGCCTTGGCGGCTTCGGGCAAGACCGATTGAAACAAGGGCGCCGATCCTGCGTGGATCTCGCTGGTTAGGAAGTTCAGCCACTCCTGCAGCCGCGTGCGTTCACGCGTGCCATTGGGTGGCGCCAGCTGCATGCCAGGACGCAGGTCGGCCAGGTACTGAACGATGGCCGGTCCTTCAGTGAGCACATCGCCATCGTCCAGCTCCAGCGCGGCGACATAGCCCTTGGGGTTGATCGTGCGGAAATCGCGGCCGTCCGCGGTCTGCTTGGTCTGGTTGTTCACCTTGACCAGTTCGAAGGGCAATTCCAGTTCGCGCAAGACGATGTGCGGCGACAGCGAGCAGGTATGCGGGGCGTAGTAGAGCTTCATGACATCTCCGGGAAACAACAGAGGGCAGTCTCTCGCGCCACGGTTCACAGGTAAAATTAATGCTCAAATTCCTCATCATTAGCTCAGCTACTTAATATGTTGAATCTGGGACATTGGCGCCTGCTGGTCGCGACGGCCGACACAGGCAACATCTCTCGCGCCGCCGAGCGCGTGGGCATTACCCAGTCCGGCGCCAGCCAGGCCATTGCGCAGCTGGAAGCGTCGCTGGGGCTCCAGGTTTTCACCCGTTCCCGCAAGGAAGTGGCGGTAACGGCGCTGGGCGAACAGGTCATCGATCACGCCCGCGCGATGCTGTCTCACCTGGAGTCCATCCGCGCACTGGCCGACGACAGCCAGGGACTGAGCCAGGGCCGCATCCGGCTGGGCAGCTTTCCCTCGGTCATCTCGACGCTGCTGCCGCCCCTCCTGCACGGCTTCCGGCAGCGTCACCCCGGCATCGAAGTGGTGGCCTTGGAGGGCACGGATGAAGAAGTCGAGGAATGGCTGTCGCGCGGCGCCATCGATCTGGGCGTGGTGATGAATCCCGCAACGAACAGGCAAGTCCTGATCCTGGGCCGCGACCGCTGGATGGCGCTGCTGCCCGGCACGCATGCGCTCAGCCGCCGCGCATCGTCGCGGGGTGTCACACTGGCCGAGCTGGCCGATGAACCGTTCATTCTGGCGACCGGCGGCTGCGCCGTGAATGGTCTGAGCCTGGCCCGCAAGGCCGAGCTGGAGCTCAACGACATCCGCGTCACGGTCCGCGATTGGGCCAGCGCCTGCGCATTGGTGCGAGAGGGCATGGGGGTTGCGGTGGTTCCCGAGTCCACCCTGCCCTCGGACATGCGCCAATTGCGGGCCTTGCCGCTAGCGCCGGCGGCGCGCCGGGAGTTCGGACTGGTGCGCTCCACCGCCGGGCGGCAATCCGCAGCAGTCGGGGCGCTGTGGCAGCATGCGGCCCTGGGTGTGAACGCGAAAGCTGCCGCCAAAGCACGTGCCGGCTGAGGCCTTTGTTCCGATGCAGGTCGCAGCACAAACAAAATCAAGCCCTGGTACGATTCGCCGCCCCGGAAGGCAGGGTGCGGCCTCCCACGCCTCACATTGCGGATTCCGGGCGGCTGAAGTAAATTTCACTCAGCCCTTCGTTCAGCGAACGCCCAAGTTCCACTTGGGACACTTATGTAGCTGGCGCGGGGCTTTTCTATTTCCCTTTCGCATATTCCGGCCGGATTTCGACTTCGGCAGGCATGAATAGCCAATGGCGATAGCCATGGCGCCAACGGTTTACCGCGTTCCCTTGCACTCCTGTGCTAACCCCAATATTGAATCCCGGATAAATGCCCCGTATTTGGGCGTTGGCGAACTTGTATACCGCCTCTTTCGCCCTGGTTCTCTTGCCGCGCACTCGCTCTCCCGCGGGCTTCTCCAAGTGCTTGTCGTTGAGGCGGAACTGCATAGCGCCCATCACTACATCCAGCGCTTGCAGAATCACATGCTCCTTTGAGTCGATTTCGGCAAGCTGGTCACGCCTGATACGAATCCCTGCCTCTCTGAAAGCGGCGCTTTTGTTGAGCCGCGCAACATAGTCCTTGAACTCCGCACACTTTTCCGCCTTATCTGGCAGCTTGTCGAAATAAATGCGCAAATGGGTTATCCCAGGGCCATTGGCGGAGTGCTGCAATCCGAACGCGTGCTTTACAAACTGGTAATACAAGACGAAGAATGCCCTCTCACGCTGTTCGCGGGTCAGGTTTTTGGCCGCGAAGTAATTTTGCGTGAACATGACGCGCAGCTTCAGCTTTGCCTCGCGGACCAGTAGAAATACCGTATCCAACAACGCCATGTATTTGTCTGCGTAAGCTTCGCTGATTTTCTGCCACTTCACCTCAGCCCCAAGGTTGAGCTCAACCTTCCTGGCCTCCAAGGTCGCAACGACCTCGTCCAGATGGTGCGATTCGACGAGCGCACCGCCGTAGAAGTTCGAAAAGTGCTTGCCCGAGATATCGGACTCGTCGCAGTAGAGAACCAACTCACGGACATAGGTTTTACATTGCAGCAGAGGAGAAGCCATTCTCCATCGCAAGCAGTGCGGGACGCATCCTGACGCAGTGACAAATGCGTCACTCTCCGATTTCGAAGCCGTTTGCCAGAACCCCGCGCAAACCAGGCGAACCGTCCTGAGCACTTTCTCCGAGAGGTCCGGCAATGTGTCATACCAGCCACAGCATGCGCCGGCACCCGCCGCGCCCAACCGCAAGCCGGAACAACCCCCTAAACGGCACAGCAAGACGGTGCTATTCTCGCCGTCAGTACCCCGACACAGGCGACGTGCCAAGACACCATGCCGAATCAGCCGCCGTTACTTCGAGCCACGGGCGCTGCGGCGGCCTTGCTGGCCCTGCAGGGATGCAGCCTCAGCGGCGCGCCCTACGTGATCTTCGGGGCGTACTTTCCCAAATGGCTGCTGGCCTCGCTGATCGGCGTGGCGGCGGCGTTGGCGGCCCATCGTATTTTCGTCGCCACCGGGTGGAACGCCCGGATCCCCCTGCAGCTGTCCGTCTGTAGCGCCATCGGCCTGATCGTCGCAGTGCTGTTCTGGGCCCTGGGAACGAGGTAAGCGCGATGAAACTTGCCGGCAAGCGCAAGCAACCCGCCATCGGCCGCCTGATTGCCCTGGTCATCATCGCGCTGGGTATCTTCGCCCTGGCCTTTGCCTACCATCGCAGTTCCAACTATCCCTCGACCGACGATGCCACGATAGACGCCGACGTGGTCCATGTGGCGACGCCGGTCGGCGGACGCCTCGTCAAACTGCCCGTGCGCGAGAACCAGCGCGTCGCCAAGGGCGAGCTGCTCTTCGAGATCGACCCCGAGCCCTACCGCCTGACCGTGAACCAGGCCGAGGCGGACCTGGCGATGGCCCGCGCGGCGCTGGAGACCCGGCGCCGGACGCTGATCGTCGAACGCGCGAATTCCAGCGTGGCCGACGAACAGCTGCGCCGCGCTCAAGCCAATCATGGCCTGGCCGCACGCACGGAGAAACGGCTGGCGCCGCTGGCGGCGCAGGGCTACGTGCCGACGCAGCAATACGACCAGGCCCAGGTCGCGCTGCGCGACGCCGAAGTGTCCCTGAAGCAGGCCCGGCAGCAACAAGCCGCCGCGGCCGAAGCGATCGGCGACGGAGCCGAGGCCCAGGCCGCGGTGCAAGCCCGCGAAGCTGCGCTCGCCCGCGCCCGCCATGCGCTCAACGATACGGTGGTGCGCGCGCCCCACGAAGGCTACGTGACGGGTCTGTCGGTGCTGACCGGCGAGACGGTCGCGCCCAGCCAGTCCCTATTCACGCTGGTCGCGGCGGACGAATGGTTCGCGGTCGCCAACTTCCGCGAGACCGACCTGGCCCGGATCGCGGAAGGCGACTGCGCCACCGTGTACTCCATGATCGACCGCACGCAGGCGATGCAAGGCAAGGTGGTGGGCATAGGCGCGGGCGTGCTCGACGGCGAGCGCATCAATATTCCGCACGCGTTGCCGCTGGTGCAGCGCTCGGTCAACTGGGTCCGCGTTGCGCAGCGGTTCCCGGTCCGGGTTCAATTGGAGGAGCCGCCAGCCACGCTGGTGCGCATGGGCGCCAGCGCCGTGGTCGAGGTCCGCCATGGCCCGGCCTGCCGCTGATTCCAACGCCCTGAGTCTCGCCGCGCTACGCCGGCTGCTGACGCCTTTTCCCGGACGTGGCGAGATGACGCTGCGCATGACGGTGATCTGCGTGCTGACCGCGCTGGTCGCCAGCGCCTACGGCACGCCCGAGGCGGCGCTGTCCGTTTACGTGGTCTTCTTCCTGTTGCGTCCCGACCGTGTGACCAGCGCCGTGCTGTCCACGGCGCTGCTGGTGCTGGTCACGCTGGTGATAGGCCTGATCCTGCTGGTGACGCAAGCCAGCATCGACTATCCGGTCTTGCGCGTCTCGGCCATGACGCTGCTGTCCATCGGCCTGCTCTACCTGACGTCCGCCAGCAAGCTGCGGCCGGTGGGCGCCATCCTGGCAATGATCGTGGGTTTTGGGCTAGACATGATGGGCAGCGTCCCGATAGGCGAGGTCAGCACGCGCATCCTCCTGTATGCCTGGCTCATGGTCGCGATTCCCGTGAGCCTCGCCATCGTCGTCAGCGTGGTGCTCGCCCCTTCTCCGCGCCGCCTCGCCTGCGGCCGCCTGGCGCGCCGGCTGCGGCAAGGCGCTCAACGCCTGACCGAATCCGGGCCCGGAGACTCCGAATTCGACGGGGTCCTGCACGAAGGCAACAAGCAGATCCTGACCTGGCTGAAGCTGTCGGTCGTGGAAGGCAGTTCCAGCCGCGCCGACGCGGCCGCGCTGCGCCAAGCCGCCGTCTCCAGCATCGCCATCCTTGGCGCCATCGACGTGCTGTGCGACGAGACCGGGCCAGGCCTGCCCCCCGCCCTGGCCCACCCGCTTGCGCGCACATTGGACGAGATGGCGGACATGCTGGAGCAAGGCGGCTATCCCGTGGACGTAGAGCTGGACCTGCCTTCCGCCACCGCGCTGTCTCTCGCCGCCCGGGCCGCCTACGACGAACTGTGCCAGGCTATCGCCGGCTACGCCGTACCCGTTCCCGACGCCATCCCCACCGCTCCGACCCAGCGCGGCGGTTTCTTCCTGCCCGACGCCGGCAGCAATCCCGAACACATCGCCTATGCCCTGAAGACCACCGGCGCCGCCATGTTCTGCTACCTGCTTTACACCCTGTTGGACTGGCCCGGCATCCACACCTGCTTCATCACCTGCTACATCGTGTCGCTGGGTACCTCCGGAGAAACCGTGCAGAAGCTGCGCCTGCGCCTGGTCGGTTGCCTCATCGGCGCCGCAACCGGCACGGCCGCCCTGGTGTTCCTCGTACCGCACATGGACTCGGTCGGCTCGCTGCTGGCGCTGGTCGGCGCCGCCTCCGCCGTCTCGGCCTGGATCGCGGTCGGCCCGCCCCGGATCGCCTACGCGGGCTTCCAGATCGCCTTCGCGTTCTTCCTGTGCGTCATACAAGGCCCCGGCCCGGGTTTCGACCTGACCATCGCACGCGACCGCACTATCGGCATTCTGCTGGGCAATATCGTCGTCTACCTGGTTTTCACGCGTATCTGGCCGGTCAGTATCGGCACCCGCGTGGACCAGGCCCTGGCTGCACTGCGCGAACAATGGCATGCGGTGGCAACGTCGGGCGATCAGCGCCACGCCCTGGCAGCCGAGGCCCTGGCTGCTGGGCGCGAAGCCGCACAGAACCTCGCCCTGGCCGTCCACGAACCGTCCTGGGTGCGACCAGACGATCAGTGGCGGGACTCCCGCCGCGATGCCCTGGCCAGACTGTCGGCCATCGCTGCGCCCCTGACGCTGGCAGCCGGTCGCGCCCCGGGCGACCCCGCGCTGATGGCGCGCCTGAACCGCGCGGGCTCCCCCGGCGTATACGCGCCGGCACCCAGCCCCGCCCGGCGGACCGACACGACGCTTTCGGCGCTACTGCTGTTGATCGACGCAAGAGCCGCGCGCGCCGCCCCCGTCCCACCTGCCCGCCCTGCCAAGGAATCCACGGCCCATGCCCCAGCCTGAGACGCCGCGCCTGTCCGCCCGCCTGCTCGGGCTGGCCCTGCTGCTGAACCTGGCGGGCTGTGCCACCTCGTCTCTGGACTTGGCCCCGCCGCGCCCGGACCGTCCCTGGAATCCGTCCACCAACGCCGATGGCGCCATCGTCCCAGGCCCCGGCCAGGCCGACCGCCCGGATGCCTCTTATACGCTGCCGCCCAACGCCGGCGTCGCCGCGTTGCCCGCCAGCCCCGAGATCGACGCCAGCCACGAGTACTCGCTGCCCGAGCTCATCGACCTGGCCCAATCCGCCAACCCGCGCACTCGCATTGCTTGGAACACCGCCCGCAACACGGCGCTGGCCGCGGGCATCGCCAAGAGCATCTACCTGCCGCAGTTGGCGGCCAGCGCGATCACCGGCTGGAATCATGGCCGCTGGGCCAACGACACCCCATTGGGTGAATCGAGCGCCGACAACAACAACCACGGCACCCTCTCCGTGCTGTCGCTGCAATGGCTGCTGTTCGATTTCGGCGGCAAGCAGGCCCGCGTGCAGGCGGCCGAACAGGCCTCCATCGCCAGCAACATCGCGCTCACCGCCATACACCAGCAGGTCATCCAGGAAGTCAGCGTCGCGTACCACGGCTACATTGCGTCGCGCTCGCGCACGGTGAATGCGCACCAGGGCCAGATCAACGCCAACACCCTGCTGGATGCCGCGAACGCGCGCTACCGGCAAGGACAAGGCACCGTGGTCGAAGTGGCCCAGGCCACGCAGAACCGCGAACAGGCCCGGCTTGGGCTCGTGGTCGCGGAAGGCGTCGAACAGGACTCGTATCTGGGGCTGATCACCGCCATGGGCATCTCGCCCCTGTCCAAGCCCCGCATCGCCGCGCAAGCCGACCGCCCCCTGAACCCCGGGCTGAGCCAGCCCGTGGAACAGATCATCGCCGACGCCCTGGTGCGCCGCCCCGACGTGCTCGCCGCCTACGCGGCGGAGCGGGCCGAACAGGCCAAGGCCCGCGCCGCCGACTCGGATTTCCTGCCCAAGGTCTTCGTGTCGGCGTCCACGTCCTACGCCTCCGGCCGTTCCTCCATCACTGCCGTGCCCGCCCTGGGCCAACAGGCCGCGACCGTCAATCTGGACGGCAACCGCTCCGGCTCCAACGTCTTCCTGGGCGTCACGCTGCCCTTGTATGACGGCGGCATGCGGTCCGCGATCCGGATGCAGGCACAAAACGACGCCGCCAGCGCCGGCGAACGTCTCAGCCGCGCCAAGCAGGAGGCGACGCGCCAGATCGTCGCGGCCCAGAACGCCCTGCGCTCCGGTATCGCCGCGAACGAGGCTGCCGCCTCATTGCTCAAGGCCGGCCGCACCACCTACGACGCCGCACTGGCCTCCTACCGCCACGGCATAGGCTCCCTGATCGACGTCACCCTGGCGCAGAGCCAAATGCTGGCGGCGCAGAACGCCTATGCCGACAGCCTGAGCAATGCCCGCTCGGCCGCGACCGTGCTGGCCGTCGCGACCGGCAGGGTAGCGCTGCCGGACGAACGCTGAACCACAGGCCTGCAATGACATCGCACCGCCACCCGGCTCCCACGCCATGACGCCCCGCCTCCTCGCGCTGACCGTGCTCTCGATGCTGGCCTTCGCCGGCAACTCGCTGCTGTGCCGCCTCGCGCTCAAGCAGACCGCGATCGATCCCGCCACCTTCGTCGCCATCCGCATCGGGTCCGGCGCGCTGGTGCTGTGGCTGGTGTTGCGGCTGCGCAAGCCCGCCGGGCGTGTGGAAGGCAATTGGCATGGGGCGTTTGCGTTGCTGGCCTATGCCCTGGCATTCTCCTATGCCTACACGCAAATCCCCGCCGGCACGGGCGCCTTGCTGCTGTTCGCGTCGATCCAAATCAGCATGATTCTGTACGGGCTCTTCATCGGCGAAAGACTGAGCATCACGCAGAGCCTGGGCATAGGCCTGGCGGCGGCCGGCTTGGTCATCCTGATGCTGCCCGGCGTCAGCGCGCCGCCGTTGTTGCATGCCTTGCTGATGATCGTGGCAGGCATTGCCTGGGGCGCCTATTCATTGCTGGGCCGCGGCGCCAAGGATGCGGCGTCGGCAACGGCAGGAAATTTCATCCGCGCCACACCCGTCGCCCTGGTGCTGTTCCTGCTGCATGCCCTGACCTCGCGCGTGGGCTACGACGCTGCGGGGGTGGCATACGCCGTGGCGTCCGGCGCGGTGACCTCGGGCCTGGGCTATGTCCTCTGGTACGCGGCGCTCAAGGGCCTGAAAGTCACCCACGCCGCCACCGTGCAGCTCAGCGTGCCGGTGCTCACGGCGTTCGGCGGGACCCTGTTCCTGGATGAACCCGTGACCGGCATCCTGATCGCCGCCTCGGCGCTGATACTGCTGGGCATCGCGCTGGTGGTGCTGGTTAAAAAGCGGCCGGCTTGACGGCCCTTCAATTCACGCGCTTGGGCAGCACCGCCCGCATCCAGCGCGACAAGCGCGGCCGGATGCGCTGGTTATGCAGCAGCACGGCACCCACGGCGCCGATAAACGCACCGACCACCGTATCCAGGAAGCGCGCCTCGATGACGGCCGCAGGATAGCCCTGGCCCAGGTGCGGCGCCTCAGCCAGAAAGATCGTCAGCGGCGTAATCAGCACCACGGCGCTGGCATAGTGGCGCACCACCAGCGTTTCTATGCCGAACGACAGCGCCATCATCACCAGGCTCAGGGTCCATACGTTCAGAGGCAGGCTCAACAAGGCCCATGCCACGCACAGGCCCACGGCGGTACCCAGGATACGGTGCAGCTGGCGGTTCCAGGCTGCCATCAGGGTGGCGCCCTGGATGATGGCCAGGCAGCTGACAGGCACCCAATAGGGCCGCGGCAATTGCAGCAGCTCGGCCACCAGCAGGGACACGCCCACGAACAGGCCGATGATCACGGAGTCGTAAACCACGAAATCGAACGTAGGCCTGGGCAGCGCGGTTTCGGGCGGCGGCGGCGCGACCCGCGTCATGTGCAGGGAGTACACAAACGCCACCAGGCATGCGACCAGACTACCCAGGGCCACCATGCCGACACGCGTGGGGATTTCCTGCACGCTCCCCGGCGTGTAGGCCGCGATCGCGGTTGCCATGATGTAGAACAGGCTGCCCGGCGGCCCCAGCCGGTAGCAGCGGCAGACCATGTTCACCACCATGGCGATAAAGGTCAGCGCCAACAGCATTACCGTGGGCCAGAACTGCGTCAGCGCGCCCACCGCATAGCAGGCCACCATGCCGAAGGACGCAGCCAGCAGCATCATCATGCGGTGCTGCAACGAGGAATTGGGCAGGCTCAGGAACACCATGCCGCCCAGGCTGGACATCAGGCCGTAATCCATACGCCCGAAATAGGCGCCGACCAGCAAGGGCAGCCCCGAAGACAGAGCCGCGGCCAGGGGCATCTCCCAGGGCCTATCGCTGGCGTTGACCCGAATCAGTTCGCGCCACACGCCCAGCAGCCGCGCCTTGGCCCAGGCGTACCCGCGCCACGCAGCTGGGCCGCGCCCGGAGGGTTCTTTGTTCTTGTTCATGGACAGGCCTGTGGAAAATTCCGCTCGACGGATTTAACGGGAATTCCCTGATTCTCCCCCCTTATGCCGCTGGCTACCATTCGCCGCACCTCAGCCTTCGGCTGATCGCTACAAATGCGCCGTACGGCGCAGAGACATCCATGAAAGCACTCAAACTCGCCGCGGCAGGCACCGCCTTACTCATTTCGTCCTTGACCGCCCACGCCGGCGCGACTTTCGAGGCGGTCAAGAGCAAGGGCTTCGTCCAATGCGGCGTGTCCACCGGCGTCGCCGGCTTTTCGGTGAACGACAGCAAGGGCGGCTGGATCGGCCTGGACGTGGACCTGTGCCGCGCGCTGGCCATCACCATGTTCGGCGACGCCTCCAAGGCCAAGATCATGGCCGTCAGCGCGCTGCAGCGCTTCACCGCCCTGCAGTCCGGCGAAGTCGACGTCCTGCCCCGCAACACCACGCTCTCGCTGACCCGCGACACCACGCTGGGCCTGATCGGCGTGGCCGTGAACTACTACGACAGCCAGGGCATCATGGTGAACAAGTCCCTGAACGTGAAAAGCGCCAAGGAACTGGACGGCGCCACGGTTTGCGTGCAGCCCGGCACCACCACCGAACTGAACCTGGCCGACTGGTTCCGCTCGCAGAACATCGTCTTCAAGCCCGTGGTGGTGGAACGCCTGGACGAGATCATCCGCGCCTTCGCGGTGGGCCGTTGCGATGCTTTTACCGGCGACAAATCGCAACTGGCCGCGGCGCGCAGCAATCTGGAGAACCCGGAAAAGTACGACATCCTGCCGGAGAACTTCTCCAAGGAGCCGCTGGGCCCCATGGTCCGCCAGGGCGACGAGCAATGGTTCAACGTGGTCCGCTGGACTCTGTTCGCCATGCTGGAAGCCGAGGAATACGGCATCACCTCCAAGAACGTCGATGAAATGCTCAAGAGCACCAATCCCAACGTGCAGCGCCTGCTGGGCGTGACCCCGGGCATGGGCAAGAACCTGGGAGTGGATGACAAGTGGGCCTACAACATCATCAAGAATATCGGCAACTACGGCGAAAGCTTTGAGAAGAACCTCGGCCCCAGCAGCCCGCTGAAGCTGCCGCGCGGCCTGAACGCCTCTTACCGCGATGGCGGCTTGATGTACGGCTGGCCGGTGCGCTAAGCACGCAGCAAGACCTTGCCAGGCATCGCCCGCTACGGCTTCGCGCCGTGGAACAACGGCGATGCCTGGATTCTTCCCAGCATCCCTCTTGCCGCACTGGTCAGCGGCCGATTGGCGCGCACGATCAGCCGCGTCTGCGCCGCCTCGAAGATGGGATTGGTGGTGCGCAGCGCCACCAGTTCGCCTCTGGCGACTTCCTTCACCACCGAATTCGCCGACGTGAAGGTCAGGCCCAGGCGGCTTTCCACATAACGCTTCAAGGTCACGATCGAGTTGGCGATGAAGCTGGGCGACAGCACGATGTTCTCCGAGAGCTCGGCCATCTCGATCAACTGGCGCAGACCGAACCCCGGCCCCATGAGCGCGATCGGATGACTCGCCACGTCCTTCAGCGTCGGCCGCTTGCGTTGCCGCGCCAGCGGATGATCCGGCCACGCGATCACGCACAGCGGATGGTTGCGCGTATGGACCACGCGTATGCCGGGGTCCGCCGGGGCGCCGAACACCACGCCAATATGTGCGTCGTCGTGCACCACGGCGCGCACCGCGTCGGAAGCGCCTGCCACCTTCAGCGATACCCGCACGCCGGGATGCTGTCGGCAGAATTCGTCCACCACGCCGCTCATCAGGATATCCACGAATCCCTCGCTGGTGACGATCTGGATATCGCCGCGTTGCAAGCCGTTGACCTCGTCCAGCCGGGCGCGCAGGGCCTGCTCGCTGGCCTGCCGGTCGCGGCAATGATCCATCACGATGGCCGCCATATCGGTGGGCACGATGCCGCGGCCCTTGCGCTCCAGCAGCGCCACGCCCAGCTCCGTTTCGAGCAGCTGGATCTGGCGGCTGACGATGGACGGCTCCACGCCTAGGCGCTCGGCGGCGCCGCGCACCGATCCGGTCGTCACCGCCTCGAAGAAGTATTGCAGGCGCCGCGCGCTCAAACCTCCGTCCATGCTTGTCCCCTTTTCTACGATTTCTTCAAATCGTTGCCTTTTTAGCAACAAACTTCCTCTCAGCTTACATTGATTTACAGGGCTGCGATTGCGAATAATGCGCGTACTTTCAAATCCGCTCGGTTGCGAGCCGCAAGCTGGAAACCAGCGGCGGCGGCAATGCGAGGTAACGCCCATTTCGAGCCTTAAAGCATGAAACTCTTCGCTTCGATCCTCGCTGCCGCAACCCTGAGCGTGTTCAGTCAACAAGCCGCATTCGCCTCGCCGGAAGCCACCTACCCCAACAAGCCCGTCAAGGTCGTGGTCGGCTACGCGCCTGGCGGCTCGTCAGACGCCGTGGCGCGGCTGATCGCCGGCCGCCTGTCGGACAAGCTGGGCCAGACCTTCGTGGTCGAGAACCGCCCCGGCGCCGCCAGCAACATCGCCGCCGCGACCGTGGCGCGCTCGCCCAACGACGGCTACACCATCCTGCTGGGCTCGAACGCCAGCACCATCAACGTGTCGCTATACAAGGAACTGTCCTTCGACTTCCAGAAGGACTTCGCGCCAGTGGCGCTGTTGACGCGCTTCCCCAACATCATGGTGGTGAATAACACCGTGCCGGCCAAGACCGTGCAGGAGTTCATCACCTACGCCAAGGCCAACCCCAAGAACATCTTCTTCGCCTCGTCCGGCGCAGGCTCGTCGACCCGCCTGTCGGCTGAACTGTTCAAGATGATGACGGGAGTGGAAATGGAGCACGTGCAGTACAAGGGCAGCGCGCCCGCCCTCACCGACCTGATGGCCGGCCGCATCCAGGTGATGTTCGACACCGCGCCTTCCGTCATGCAGCTCATCCAGGGCGGCAAGCTGCGCGCGCTGGGCGTCACCAGTGCGGCCGTCCAGCCCTTCGCGCCCGAGATCCCCACCATCGACGCAAGCGTCAAGGGCTACGAAATGACGTCCTGGTACGCGCTGTTCGCGCCTACCGGCACGCCCGCGGGCATCGTGGAAAAGCTGAACAAGGAAGTCAACGCGATCCTGGCTGAGAAGGACATCCAGGAAAAGCTCGCCGGCATGGTCGCCACGCCCGGCGGCGGCACGACTGAAGAGCTGCGCCAACACGTCGCTTCCGAAATCGCCAAGTACGCCGACGTGGTCAAGGCATCCGGCGCCACCGCGGACTAAGCACTCGTACCATGCGCGTTTTCACCGGTTCGCTGTCCACGGAGACCAATACGTTCGCTCCGCTGCCCACCTCGCTGGATGATTTTTCCGACCGGGGCTATTACCCCGCCGGCACCCATCCTCCCGAGATGACCATCTTCAGCGGACCCCTGTGGGCAGCGCGCCAGCGCGGCGCGCAACACGGCTGGACCGTGATCGAAGGCATGGCCGCCGGCGCCCAGCCCGGCGGCATCACCACCCGTCATGCTTATGAGACGCTGCGCGATGAACTGCTGCGCGACCTGCAGCAGGCCCTGCCCGTCGACATGGTGGTGCTGGGCCTACACGGCGCCATGGTGGCCGATGGTTATGAAGACTGCGAAGGCGACCTGCTGACGCGGATACGCAAGATCGTCGGCCCCGGAGTCGTGGTGGGCGCGGAACTGGATCCGCACTGCCACCTGTCGGAGGCCATGGTGGCCAACGCCGACATGCTGATCGCGTATAAGGAATATCCCCACACCGACATACGCGAACGCGCGCTGGAACTGGTGGACTTCTGCGCGGCCATCGTCGAGCGCCGCATCACGCCCGTCGCCGCCGTCGTTGACTGCGGGATGGTCGTCACCATCCGCACGCCGCAGGAACCGGCGCGCGGCTACATCGACCGCATTAGCGCGCTGGAGGGCAACGACGGCATCCTCTCCATTTCCGTAGTGCACAGCTTCGCCTGGGGCGACGTGCCGGACATGGGGACCAAACTGCTGGTCTATGCCGACGGTGACACCCAGGCGGCCCGACAGCTTGCTCGGCGTCTTGCCGACGAGCTGATAGGCATGCGCGAGATACTGACGCCTGTCTATCCCAAAACGGACGAAGCCATCGACCAGGCTCTGGCATACGGCGTAACGCCCGTCGTCATTGCCGATGCGGCCGACAATCCCGGCGGCGGCGGTGCCGGCGACTCAACCTTCCTGTTGCGCCGCCTGCTGGAAAGGGGCGTGCGAAATGTGGCGATAGGCCCCATGTGGGACCCCATCGCCGTCCGCATCGCCTTCAGTGCCGGCGTGGGCGCGCGTTTGCCCTTGCGCATTGGGGGCAAGATCAGCCCGCTGTCTGGAGAGCCTCTGGATCTGATGTGCACGGTCAAGGCGCTGGTGCCGGACATGGTCATGACGGGGTTGTCCGGATCGCCAGCAGTGGTGGGGAATTCGGCGCTGGTCGAGGCCGATGGCATCGAGATCGTATTGATCACGGTGCGGGCCCAGGCCATGGATACCGATGTTTTCACCCAGCTGGGATGCCGGTTGGAGGAAAAGACGCTGATCGTGGTGAAGTCGGCGCAGCACTTCCAGGCTTCGTTCTCGAAGGTGGCGCGGAAGGTCGTGTTTGCGGACGCGCCGGGGTCGGCGGCGTTGGATTTGAGGGGATTGGCGTACGAGCATATCCAAAGGCCAAAGTGGCCGATTGATATGTGACAAAATTTGCGGTGCACCTGCATCCGGGCCTGTTGTATTGAAGGGATACACAACAGTCGCCAGCGGTTCATCGTCGGCGAGTTACCCTAGCCAATCCAGCGCCCGTCCGCTGAATGCGTTACTCTCCCCCTCCCCAATTCAAGTCCGCAAGGAGCCCCCAAATGGCACAAGCCTCCGCCCGTCACATCCTCGTTTCCACCGAAGCCAAGGCTAACGAACTGAAGACCGCCATCGAGAACGGTGCCGACTTCGCTCAGCTGGCCAAGGAAAACTCGAGCTGCCCGTCCTCGCGCGACGGCGGCAACCTGGGTACGTTTGGTCCGGGCCAGATGGTCAAGGAATTCGACACCGTGGTGTTCAGCGCCCCGGTCGGCGAAGTCCAGGGCCCGGTGAAGACGCAGTTCGGCTACCACCTGGTTGAAGTGACCAGCCGCAAGGACTAAGTCCCTACACTGCACGCCAAAAGGCCGGCGCCAGGAGAATCTGG
>NZ_JCBAMT010000037.1:0-61216 GCF_059760445.1 Achromobacter sp. D7-1
CGGCCTGGCTTTGCGCTACGCCCCTTGCTGCATCTGCGTCCGAAGTCGTGCGGCATTCGCGTTACATGAGGTGTAGATTGCTTTTGCAGCCGGCATCTACGCACGGACGTTACCGCAAGGCTTCATAGATGCGGATCGCCAGGTCCTGAGAGATGCCGTCGACCGAGGCCAGGTCTTCGATGCTGGCCGAGGCCACGCCGGAGAAGCCGCCGAAGCGGGCCAGCAGGCGCTGGCGGCGGCGGGCGCCGATGCCTTCGATCTCTTCCAGGCGGGACACGTTGCGGGCCTTGGCGCGGCGAGCGCGCATGCCGGTGATGGCGAAGCGGTGCGCCTCGTCGCGCACCTGGGCGATCAGCATCAGCGCGGCGGACTCGCCGCCCAGCGCCACCGGCGGCCGGGAGTCGGCGAACACCAGGGTTTCCAGGCCGACCTTGCGCCCCTCCCCCTTGGCCACGCCCACCAGCGTCTGGACGTCCAGGCCCAGCTCCACGAACACCTGGCGGGCGACTTCCACCTGGCCCTTGCCGCCGTCGATCAGCACCAGGCCGGGCATGGGCGCCTCGCCATCGGCGACCTTGGCGAAGCGGCGGCTCAGCA
This sequence comes from Achromobacter sp. D7-1, assembly GCF_059760445.1. Taxonomy (NCBI): domain Bacteria; kingdom Pseudomonadati; phylum Pseudomonadota; class Betaproteobacteria; order Burkholderiales; family Alcaligenaceae; genus Achromobacter; species Achromobacter sp. D7-1. The sequence continues at coordinate 598 of NZ_JCBAMT010000037.1, forward strand.
CCTGGCGCATGGCGGCGTAGTCGTCGCCCGGCGTGATGCCGCCGATGTTGTAGCGGCGGTATAGCGAGGGCTGCATGTCGTGGTGTTCGAACACCACGCAGGACGCCTGGGTGGCTTCACCGGCCGTGTGGCTGATGTCGAAGCATTCGATGCGCAGCGCATCCAGTGCGGCTTCGTCCGTGTCCAGGTCCAGCGCTTCGGCCAACGCCAGGGTGCGGGCCGCGCGGGCGCCGGACTCGGTCAGCGCGCGGGCCAGGGCCATTTCGGCATTCTTGGTCGCCTGCTCCAGCCAGGCGCGGCGCGCGCCCTGCGGGCGCGTCAACACGCGCGACGGCCGTCCGCCCGCCTGTTCCACCAGCAAGCCGATCAGGTCGGGATCGGGCAAGGCGTGCGAACAGACCAGCACCGGCGGCATGGCATTGTCGGTGTAGTGCTGGGCGACGAAGGCCTCCAGCACCTGCGGCGCGGCCTCGCCTTCGGCGTGCGAGGGAAAGAACGGCTTGTCGCCCAGATGGCGGCCGCCCCGCACCATCGCCAGGTTGACGCAGACTTTGCCGCCGGCAATCGCCACCGCAATGATGTCGGTGTCCTCGCCGCTGACGTTCTCCATGGTCTGCTGGTGCAGCACGCGCGCCAGCGAGCCCATCTGGTCGCGCAGCGCCGCGGCTTCCTCGAAGCGCAATTCGCTGGCGGCCTGCTGCATCCGGTTTTCGATCTCGCCCATCACGTCCTTGGCTTCCCCGTTCAGGAAGCGCACGGCGCGCTGCACGTCGCGTTCGTAATCGGCCGCCTCGATCGCGCCGACGCAGGGCGCCGAGCAGCGCCCGATCTGATGCAACAGACAGGGCCGCGAACGGTTGGCGAAGACCGAGTCTTCACAGGTGCGCAGGCGGAATACCTTCTGCAGTATCTGGATCGTTTCGCGCACGGCCCAGGCGTTGGGGAACGGCCCGAAGTACTGGCCGCGCTTGTTGGTGGCGCCGCGGTAATAGGCGATGCGCGGCCAATCGTGGCCGGTGATCAGCAGGTAGGGATAAGACTTGTCGTCGCGGAACAGGATGTTGTAGCGCGGCTTCAGGGTCTTGATGAGGTTGTTTTCGAGGATCAGCGCTTCCGCTTCGGAGCGTGTCACCGTCACCTCCAGCCGCGCCACCTTCGCCACCATCTGGGCGATGCGGGGGCTGGCCAGGTTCTTCTGGAAATACGACGAGACGCGCTTCTTCAGGTCGCGCGCCTTGCCGACATACATGACCTCGCCGGCCGCATCCAGATGCCGGTACACGCCCGGCAGATGCGGCAGGTCAGCCAGGAACGATTTGAGATTGAAGTCGTCGGGCATTCTGGTAACGGCTTTCAGCCTGCAAGGTATCCCAGTCCGGCGCATCAAAGCGCGGCATCAGGCGGCGGATGCGGGCCACGGATTCGGCCGGGTGCTCGAACTTCAGGCGCTCGAGCAGCTCGTCAGCCAGGTCCGGCCGGTTGCATACCAGCACCATGTCGCAGCCGGCGCCCAAAGCGGCGTTGGCGCGGTCGAGGATGTCGCCTGCCACCGAAGCGCCTTCCATGGTCAGGTCGTCCGAGAACACCACTCCATCGTAGCCCAGGCGGGTGCGCAGGATGTCCTGGACCCAACGCTTGGAAAAGCCTGCCGGGTGCTTGTCGACCTTGGGATAGATCACGTGCGCGGGCATCACCGACGGCAGCACCGCGTCGCCCAGCCAGGCATACGGCGCAGCGTCGTCCTTCAGGATCTTGTCCAAGGGACGCGGATCCACCGGGATCTCATGGTGCGAGTCCGCTTCCACGAAACCGTGGCCGGGGAAGTGCTTGCCGCAGGCCGACATGCCCGCCAGCTGCAGGCCCTGGATCAGCGCGCGCGACAGCATCGCGACCACGCGCGGATCCTGGTGGAAGGCGCGGGTGCCGATCACCTTGCTGACGCCGTAGTCCAGGTCCAGGACAGGCGTAAAGCTCATGTCCACGCCGCAGGCGCGCAGCTCGGCGGCCAGCACGTAGCCGGCTTCGGTGGCCAGACGCATGGCTTGCAGCGGATCGCGGTTCCACAGCACGCCGAGATCGCGCATGGCGGGCAGCGGCGTGAAGCCGTCTTCGCGGAAACGCTGCACGCGGCCGCCTTCGTGGTCCACCAGGATCAGCAGGGGCTCCTTGCGAGCCTTGTGGATCTGGCGCGTCAGTTCGGTCAGCTGTTTGCGGCTTTCGAAATTGCGGGCGAAAAGAATCACGCCGCCCACCAGCGGATGGCGCAGGCGCTTCTTTTCCGCCTTCGTCAGCATGTATCCCGCCACATCGACCATCACGGGGCCGGGCGGCAGCACCGCCTTGGATTTCTTTTTGGCCATGTCAGGCTTCCTTCTGTCTGAGTCTGGCAAGCCGGCGGCGAACACGGAGTCCGCTGATCAGGGCTTGCGTTCAACCACCACGTAAGCGGCGGCCATGTCGGATTCGTCGGTAATGGACACATGCGCCGCGCCAAAACGCTGCTCATACCATTGCAGCAATTCGGGCGCGATCACCAGCACGGGACGCCCGCCGGGCGCATTCAGCGTCTGCACGCGCCGCCACGTCATGGGCATGCGCATGCCCAGGCCGATGGCTTTGGAAAACGCTTCCTTGGCCGCGAAGCGCGTGGCCAGGAAGCGCAGGCCGCGCACCGGGTCGCGGGCGCGGCGCGCATGGAATTTCTGCAGTTCTTCCGCGCCCAGGATCTTTTCCGCGAAACGATCGCCGTGGCGCGCCAGCGCGCGCTCGATGCGGTCGATGCGCAGCAGGTCCATGCCGATGCCGGCAATGGCGCCCGCGGGCGCGGCGGGGCGGGAGGCGTCAGCCATGGGCATGCCCGCGCGTCCGGCGGCAAGCAAGCAGCATCGGGTTCGCGGTCACAGCCCGCGCAGCGCTTGCAGGCGGGCCTGCACCATCAGCGCCTTCATGTCGCGCACCGCCTTTTCCCAGCCGTCGAACACCGCCTGCGCCACGATGGCGTGGCCGATGTTGAGCTCGGCAATGCCGTCCAGCGCAGCCACCGGCTTGACGTTGCCGTAATGCAGGCCATGGCCGGCATTCACGCGCAAGCCATGGCGCAACCCTTCGGCCACGGCCAGGCGCAGCCGTTGCAGTTCGGCCTCGGCGGCCTCCCCTTCGGCTTCGGCATAGGCGCCCGTGTGCAATTCGATCACCGGCGCGCCGGCCTGGGCCGCGGCCGCGATCTGCACCGGATCCGGATCGATGAAAAGCGACACGCGGATGCCGGCCTCGGCCAGCAGGCCCACGGCGTCCGACACGGGCCCCATGGCGCCAGCGACTTCCAGGCCGCCTTCGGTTGTAAGCTCGGTACGCTTTTCGGGCACCAGGCAGACGTCGCTAGGCTTGACCGCGCAGGCGATCTCCAGCATTTCCGCCGTCACCGCGCATTCCAGGTTCATGCGCGTGCGCAGTTGCGGGCGCATGGCGTACACGTCCTTGTCCTGGATATGGCGCCGGTCTTCGCGCAGATGCAGCGTGATCAGATCGGCGCCGGCATCCTCCGCGCGCAACGCGGCGAGCACCGGGTCCGGATAGGTCGTGTGGCGTTGTTGCCGCAGCGTGGCAACGTGATCGATGTTTACACCAAGTTCTATCATTGCACTTTCGTTGTTTCTTCCCAGCCGCCGCCCAGGGCCTTGTACAGTTCCACGCGGTTGATCAGCGCGGCCAGGCCAGTCTGGACCAGAGAGAGCTGGGCATTGAAAAAGTCCACCTGCGCGGTCTGCACCTGCAAGTAGCTGTCGATACCGTTGGTATAGCGCAGATTCGACAGTTCCAGCGTGCGTCCGGACGCGTCCTGCAAGGCGCGCTGGGCATCCAGCTGCGCCCCGTAGGTAGCTTCGCCCGCCAGCGCGTCCGAGACTTCGCGGAACGCCTGCTGAATGGACTGTTCGTACTGCGCCACGGCGATATTGTCGCGCGCCTTGGCCAGGTTCAGCCCTTCGCGGATGCTGCCGCCGGCAAACAGCGGCGTGGTGATCGAAGGCGAGAAGCTCCAATAACCCTGGCCGCCCTTGAACAGGTCGCCCAACGACGGGCTGGCCACGCCCAGCAGGCCGGTCAGCGAGATGGTCGGGAAGAACGCCGCGCGCGCCGCGCCGATATTGGCGTTGGCGGACAGCAACTGGTTTTCCGCGGCCATGATGTCCGGGCGGCGTTCCAGCAGGTCGGACGGCAGGCCGGCAGGCACCGTGGCCAGCAACTGGTCGCGGCCGAACACGGCGGGCGCCGGCAGGTCCGGCGGCAACGGCGTGCCAACCAGCAGCACCAGCGCGTTCATGGCCTGGGCCTGGGCGCGGGCCAGTTGCGCCAGATCGGACGAGGCCGTATCCAGCAGCGTCTTGGCCTGGTTCAGGTCCAGTTCGGAGGCCACACCGCCGTCGAAACGGCGCTTGACCAGGTCGTAGGACTCCTGGCGCGATGCCAGGGTGCGCTGCGTCAGTTCCAGCTGGACCTCGGCGGCGCGCAGATTGAAGTACGACTGCGCGACCGCCCCGACCAGCGTGATCTGGGCGCTCTTCTGCGCCTGTTCCGTCGACAGGTATTGCTGGTACGCCGCCTCGGAAAGGTTGCGCAAGCGGCCGAACAGGTCGATCTCGAAGGTGGTCAGGCCGATGCCGGCCTGGTACGAGCTGCTGATGGAACCCGAGCCGGGCTGCCGCATGTTCTGCGGCAGATGCTGGCGCTGGCCTTGAATGCCGGCGCCGATGCTGGGCCATTGCGCGCCGCGCTGGATGCCGTACTGGGCGCGGGCTTCTTCCACGCGTTCAACCGCCACGCGCAGGTCGCGGTTGTTGACCAGCGACAGCTCGATCAGGCTTTGCAGGCGCGGATCGCGGAAGAATTCGCGCCAGCCCAGATTGGCGGCGGGCGTGCCGTCCTGCGGCATGACCGCGGTGGACGGTTGGGTGCCCAGCGAAGTGGGCTTGGCATAGCCGCCGTACTGCACCTTGGGCTGGTCGGGCCAGGCGTCCGTCACCGGCGCGTCGGGGCGCTTGTAATCAGGCGCCAGCGAGCAGCCGGCCAACGCCACCGCCACGAAAGCGGACAAGGCGGTCTGTTTGAACTTCAGGGCTTTCATTCCTTGCCCTCCTGGCCACCGTTGGGTTGTGCGGGATGTTGCGCGGCGGCGTCCGGGGCAGCCTGTCCGGCTGCAGCCTTCTTGGCCGCCTGCTCTTCTTCGAAGGCGCGCAGTTCGGCGCCCAGCAGGCGCGGCCGGGTCTTGAACAGGCCCAGCACCACCACGAAGAAGGTCGGCACGAAAATCACCGCGAACGGCGTGGCGGCCAACATGCCGCCCAGCACGCCCAGACCCACGGCGCGCTGGCTGGCGGCGCCGGCGCCGGTCGCCATGGCCAGGGGCACCACGCCCAGGATGAACGCCAGCGAAGTCATCAGGATGGGGCGGAACCGCAACCTGGCGGCTTCCACCGCCGACTCGTACAAGCCCATGCCGCGCGCGTACTGGTCCTTGGCGAACTCCACGATAAGAATGGCGTTCTTGGCCGCCAAGCCGATAACGGTCACCATGCCCACCTGGAAGTACACGTCGTTGGACATGCCCAGCGCGCTGATCAGCGCCACCGCGCCCAGCATGCCCAGCGGCACCACCAGCATCACCGAAATCGGGATGGCCCAGCTTTCATACAGGGCGGCCAGCACCAGGAACACCACCAGCAGCGACAGGCCCATCAGGATCGGGGCCTGATTGCCGGCCTGGCGCTCCTGATAAGAAAGGCCGTTCCACTCGTAGCCGAAGCCCTGCGGCAACTGGCCCACCAGGCGTTCCATCTCGGCCATCGCCTCGCCCGTGGTGTAGCCCGGCGCGGCGTCGCCGCTGATGCGCATGGACTCGTAGCTGTTGTAGCGCACCACCTGCACCGGGCCCTGTTTCCATTCGGCCTTGACGAAGGTGGACAGCGGCACCATGCCGCCCTGACCGTTGCGCGCATTCAGCTGCAGCACGTCATTGAGCTGCATGCGGTACGGCGCGTCGGCCTGCACCCAGATGTTCTGCATCCGGCCCAGGTTGGGGAACTTGCTCAGGTAGGCGGAACCGACCGCGGTGGAAATCAGCGAGGCAGCCTCGTTGAAATCCACGCCCAGCGCGGCCGCCTTGTCGCGATCGATGGTCAGGCTGAGCTGCGCGCCCGGTCCGAGGCCGGTGATGCGCACCTGCGACAGCACGGGGCTCTTCATGACCAGGCCCATGAGTTCGCCGGTGGCCGCGGCCAGGGCAGCGGAACCCGCCGCGCCGCGATCCTGCAGGCGGAAGTCGAAACCGGTGGCGTTGCCCAGGGACGAGATGGCGGGCGGCACCAGCGTGAACACCTGCGCGTCATGGATGCCCATCAACTGCTTCTCGAAGGCCCGGAAGGCGATTGCGCCCGCGGAATCCTTGCGCTCCTTGCGTTCGCTGAAGTCCTTCAGCGTGACGAAGGCGATAGCGGCGTTCAGGCCGTTGCCGTTGAAGCTGTAGCCCTGCACGGCGATGATGTTCTCGACCGCGGGCACGTCCGAGAAGTACTTCTCGACCTGCTCGATGACCTCGACCGTGCGGTTGGCCGTGGCGCCGGTGGGCAGCTCGATGTTGCTGACCACATAGCCCTGGTCTTCCTCGGGCAGGAACGACGACGGCAGGCGCAGGTACAGCCAGCCCAGCAGCACGACCAGCAACAGGAAGGCCAGCATCATGCGGCCGCCCTTGTGCAGGATGCGCGACACCCAGTTCTGGTAGTTGTGGGTGGTGGCGTCGAACTTGCGGTTGAACCAGCCGAAGAAGCCCTTCTTGTCCTCGTGGTGGCCCTTGGGCACCGGCTTGAGGATGGTGGCGCACAGCGCCGGGGTAAAGGTCAACGCCAGCAGCGCCGAGAAGAAGATGGACACGGCCATCGCGATCGAGAACTGGCGATAGATCACGCCCACCGAGCCGCTCATGAAGGCCAGCGGCAGGAACACCGTCACCAGCACCAGCGTGATGCCGATGATGGCGCCGCTGATCTGCGGCATGGCCTTCTTGGTGGCTTCCTTGGGTGGTAAGCCCTCCGTGGACATGATCCGCTCGACGTTCTCCACCACCACGATGGCGTCATCCACCAGAATCCCGATGGCAAGCACCATGGCGAACATGGTGAGCACGTTGATGGAGAACCCGAGCGCCAGCATCACCGCGAACGCCCCCAGCATGGCCACCGGCACCACCAGGGCCGGGATCAGGGTATAGCGGACGTTTTGCAGGAACAGGTACATCACCAGGAACACCAGCACCATGGCTTCAGCCAGGGTGTGGACCACCTGCTCGATCGACACCTTCACGTAAGGCGCCGTGTCGTACGGAATGGAGTAGGTGATATTGCCCGGGAAGTACTTGGACAGTTCTTCCATCTGCTGGCGCACGCCCTGCGCGGTAGCCAGCGCGTTGGCGTTGGGCGACAGCACGATGGCGAATGCGGCCGTCGGCTTGCCGTTCAGGCGGGCGCCGAACTGGTAGTTGTCCGCACCCACTTCGATGCGGGCGACGTCGCGCAGCAGCACCTGGGAGCCGTCGGTATTGGCGCGCAGGACGATCTTGCCGAAGCCCTCTACCGTGCTCAGCTGGCCGTTGGCCGTGACCGTGGCGGTGATGCGCTGCGAGTCCGGGTTGGGCGGCGCACCGATGCTGCCGCCGGAAATCACCACGTTCTGCTGGGCGATGGCCTGGTTGACCTGCGACATGCTCAGGTTGAAACCGACCAACTTGGCGGGATCGACCCACACGCGCATGGCGCGCGGCGCCGCGAACAGCTGGAACTGACCCACGCCGGGCACGCGCGACACCGGGTTCTTGATGTTGCGGGTGATGTAGTCGGCCAGCGCGGTCTGGTCGAGCGAACCGTCGGTGGACGACACCGCCGCCACCATCAGGAAGCCAGTACTGGTCTGCTCGTATTGCAAGCCCTGCTGCTGCACGGCCGTCGGCAACTGCGCGACCACGTTGGACACGCGGTTCTGCACGTCCACCTGCGCCAAGTCTGGGTTGGTCCCGGGCGCGAAGGTCGCGGTGATGGTCGAGGTACCGTAGGAATCGCTGACCGACTCGTAGTAGATCAGGCCCTTGGCGCCGTTGAGCTGGTCTTCGATGATACTGGTGACCTGCTCGGCCACTTCGTTGGCCGACGCGCCGGGGTAGGTAGCCGTGATCGTGATCGCGGGCGGCGCCACGTCCGGGTACTGCGAGATCGGCATGTTCGGGATCGCCAACACCCCGGCCAGCAGGATGAACAGGGCGACTACCCAAGCGAAAATCGGTCTATCAATAAAAAATTGCGGCATGTGGGCTGACTCTGAAAGCGATGCTCACCAAAGAGGAACGCGGCGCTTGCGCCGCGTGCCGCTTAAGATTTCTGGCCTGCGGCCTTGTCCTGCTGCGCAGGCTCGGCAGGCTTGGCGCCGGGCTGCGGAGCGGATTCCGCGGGCTTGGCGCCCGGTTGCGCGGGAGCCTGGCCGCCCGCTGCGGGCGTGCCGTTCTTCCATTCGCTGGCCTGCACCGGCGCACCCGGGCGGACCTTCTGGAACCCTTCCACCACGACCACGTCGCCAGCCTTCAGGCCGCTGGTGACGATCCAGTTGCTCTTGAGAGCGCCGCCAGTGGTGACCGGTATCTGCTCGATCTTGTTGTCCTTGACCAGCAACAGGCTTTGCAGGCCATCCGCGGTACGCTGCAGCGCCTGCTGCGGCACCATCAGGGCCTTGTCGTCCACGCCCTGCTCCAGGCGCACGCGCACGTACATGCCGGGCAGCAGGATGCCGTCGGGGTTGGGGACTTCGGCGCGCAGGTTGACCTGCCCCGTGGTCGGATCCACGGTGATGCCGGTGAACAGCAGCTTGCCCGGCTGGCCGTACTCGGAGCCGTCTTCCAGCACGATGGTGGCGCGCGCCGTGTCCTTGCCGACCTGCTGCAGCTGGCCGCTGGCGAAAGCGCGGCGCAGGGATGCGAGTTCCGCGGTGGACTGGGTGAAGTCCACGTAGATCGGATCCAGCTGCTGCACCGTGGCCATCTGCGTGGCGGAGGTGCCCTCGACCAGCGCGCCTTCGGTGACCAGCGGCTTGCCGATGCGGCCGGTGATGGGCGAGGTGACGTCGGTGTAACCGAGGTTGATCGCAGCGTTGTCCTGCGCGGCCTTGGCGGCGGCGACGGCGGCGTCCGCCTGGCGGTACGAGGCCACGGCGTTGTCGTATTCCTGCTTGCTGACGGCGTTGGCCTTGACCAGCGGCGCGTAGCGGTCGGCCAGCAGCTTGGCGCTGAACAGATTGGCCTGAGCCTGCTTGAGCTGCGCCGTGGCCTGATCGTAGGCGGCCTTGTAGGGCGCCGGATCGATCTTGAACAGCAGTTGGTTTTCCTTGACGTCCCCGCCCTGCTCGAAGGCGATCTTCTGGACGATGCCGGTGACGCGCGAACGGATCTGCGCGTCCCGGACGGCATCGACGCGGCCAGGCAGGTCGGACACGATGGGCGCGCGCTGCGGCTGGATCGTAATGACGCTGACTTGGGGCATGCCTGGATTCATGTGCGGCTTTTCACCGCAACCAGCCAATATCAGTGCGAGGACCCCACCAGAAAAAACCAGCCCTGAAACACGTTTAGGCGAAAACCGCATTGAAACCCCCGCGTAGCGTAATTAACCGTAATCGCGTCATGTAATCGCAGTATTTAACCGCGGCTCTGGCCGCGATCAAATAAGAAGCATGCGTCATCAAGGCACGTAATCAGCCCAGTAATGTAACTCAGTTATTGGGGAAATCACTGATTTTTAGTGCTTCAAATACCACGCGCGAGGGGATTTCGTACAACAAATCAGGTCTCGGAAAGCTCCCGCAGCTTGCCCAGGAACACATAGCCCATGCCATGGACCGTATGCAACGGCAGCCGGGCGCCAGCCAGCAGGACCTTGCCGCGCAGGCGGCATATGGCCACATTCAGCGTGCGCATCGTGGTGCGCTTGCGGGCGGCCATGAATTCATCGCGCCGCAGTTCCCTGGCGGGATTGCCCGCCAGGCAAAGCAGGCAAGTGCGCTCCAGGGCAGTCAGGCCGATGCGGATGCCCTGGGGCGTAAGCAGGGTCCAGCCCTGGTAGACCAGGGTCCACCAGCCGTCCAAGGCGTAGGGAGTGTCGGCCGCGCGGGCAGGCGCGACTTGGGCAAGGCGAGCGGGGGCATTCACGACGGATCTCCACCAGGACGGCCCGCGCCGCGCGGGATGGCGGCCGGCTCCCGGAACAAGGTTGCAACTTGCCCCGAAAGACTACCGCCGGAACCCGCCTATGTTGGATTTACAGGGCACCTATAGGACCAATCCGATCGGCAACCTGCTCCGCCCTATCCAGAAACACCGGCCGCGCCTTTGCCCCGCGAGTTCAGGTGCGCTTGCCGTTGCGGTGGATATCGTGGGTGACGAAGCAACTGTCCTGGGTCGGGCGGGCCAGGATGCCGGGCTTGGCCAGCGTGGCGCGAATGTCGGACAGGCCGGACTCCCAGTGCTCGCGCATGGCCTCGGTGCCGAACTCGTAGTCCTTGGAGTAACGCTCCCGGTGCTTGGACTCGTAGATGAGGTTGATGATGTTGGTGGCCGGCGTATGGGACAGCTTGCGGATGTCGTCGAACTCAGCCGCCTTGCGCTCGGCTTCCGGCAGCTTCGCCAGCAGACGCTGCAAGCCGTGGCGCAGCTTGAGCACGCGCCGCATCTGGTCCGTGACCAGGCGGGTCCGGCTGGAATACTGGATGTCCTTCTGGCGCTCGGCCACTTCCTCCAGGTTGGTCGGCAGGCCGCCGCGCGCCGGCCACAGATCGACCTGGAACGCCAGCGTGTCGCGCATGTTGTCCGTGGTCAGCACCTGGGCCAGCGGCGTGTTGGACACGATGCCGCCGTCCCAATAGTGTTCGCCGTCGATCTCGACGGAGGGGAAGCCTGGCGGCAAGGCGCCCGAGGCCATGATGTGCTCGGGCCTCAGGGTGTCCTTCAGGCTGTCAAAATAGGCGAAGTTGCCGGTCCGCACGTTGACCACGCCGAAACTGGCGCGCACGGCTCCGCTATTGAGCAGGTCGAAATCCACGAATTCCCGCAAGGTCGCGGCCAGCGGCGTGGTGTCGTAGAAGCTGGTGGACGCCGCGCCCCTGCCGTGCATCAGGTAGGGCGGCGGAAAACGCGGTTTGAAAAAGCCCGGTTGGCCCGAGAACAGGGCCTGGAAGGCCGACACATGCCCGTTCATGACGGGTGAGCCGAAGCCGAACGGCAAACCTTCGAACATGGGCCCGAGCGTCTCGCCCCAGGGCACCGAGGCGAAACCCGCCGGCCGGCAGATGGCTTCCCAGAAACCACGCAAGCGCTCCACCCGCTCGTCCTCGCGGGAACCCGCGATGATGGCCGCATTGATCGACCCGATGGAAATGCCGGAAATCCAGTTGGGCCGGATGCCCGCTTCGTGCAGCCCTTGGTACACCCCGGCCTGGTAGGCCCCCAGCGCTCCCCCGCCCTGCAGCACCAGGGCGACGACTTCATAGGGCGGCGTATCGCCGGTGTCTTGGGTCGGGGCCTTGCGGCGAGTACTCATACGGCTTCCTCTAGGCAGGGCTGGCGGACCGCCCTACTTGCTTTTGTCCGGCACTTGCGGCGTGCCCACGCCCGCGCGGAACGGATACTTGGAGAAAATCTGCGCGACCACCTTGTCCGTGTTCTCGGGCGTAGCGGCCGCGTCGGGCTGGACCTCGCCCACCGCCAGGCCTTCCCAGACCAGCTGCCTGCGGCGCATGTCGACCAAGTCGATATTCAAGGTGCCCTCAGTATATTGGTAGACGTCGTCGCCCCAACCGTAGCCGGGCCAGCCGCCGTAGAAGCCGGCGCGATAGCCGTAGTACGGGCCCATGGGCGGAGCGGCCGGCGTGACCTGCACCTTCTGCTGCAGCTTGGCGCTGAAATTGACCAGCAGGTCGGGATTGGAGGCGCTATAGGTATAGCCGCGCATTTCCATCTGGCCGCGCGTGGCGTTCTTGAGGCGCTCGGTCAGCAAGCTACTGTAGCCCGCTTTGTCCGTGCCCAGCGGCGTCATGTACCCAAATGTCCGATACTGGGCGAAATTCGCCTGGTGATCGTAGTCGCTCTTGACGGTGGGACCCGAGGCGCAAGCCGCCAACAGAGCCGTCATGGAACCCGCAGCCAGCAATTTGAACGCTTTCATGTCGTTTTCTCCGAGAGCCCGATGCTCGAACATAGTGCCGCGAAGCCCACAAAATTTCAACAGAATCTCATTCGCATCGCTCCCGCAGCAAAACGCTGAAGCAACCGCCGTCCATTACACTTTCATCTGTCCCATACCCTGACCACGGCACGACACAAATGTTGGAACTTGACGGCTCGATTTGGTTTCGCTCCGGCGCCCAGACCTGGGGCGGCAAAAACCGCATAGACCTGCTGGCGCAAATCGACGCTACTGGCTCGATCACGGCCGCCGCGCGCGCCGTGGGCATGAGCTACAAGGGGGCCTGGGACGCCATCGACGCCATGAACAACCTGGCGGGCGAGCCTTTGGTGATCCGGGCCGCCGGCGGCAAGGGCGGCGGCGGCACGCGCCTGACGGACCGCGCGCGCGGCCTGATCGGCACCTTCCGCGCCCTGGAGGCCGAACACCGCAAGTTCATGGAAAACCTGACCCGCGCTGGCATGAACGCCAGCGGCGACATCGACCTCATGAGGCGTTTCATGCTAAAGACCAGCGCACGCAACAAACTGCTAGGCACCGTCATCCAGATCCGCGCCGGCGCCGTCAACGACGAAATCGTGCTGCGCATCGCGGGCGGCCTGACCATCACGGCCACCATCACGCGCGAAAGCACGCAGGAACTGGGATTGGCGATGGGCAAGGAGGCGATCGCGCTGGTCAAGGCGTCGTCGGTCATCGTGGGCGCGCCCGGCCCCGGCCTGCGCCTGTCGGCGCGCAATCAGCTACCGGGCAAAATCACCGCCCTGCGCCCGGGCGCCGTCAACAGCGAGATCCTGATCGGACTGGACGGCGGCGTGACGCTGGCGGCCATCGTCACCAATGAAAGCGCACAGGATCTGGCGCTGGACGTAGGCGCCGACGCGGTGGCGATCTTCAAGGCTTCCAGTGTGATACTCGGCGTGCTGGACTGACCTTTCAGACGCCCACGTCCTCATCGTGGCGCCGCACCCTGCCCTCGCGCACTTCGAACACTTCGTCGGCCAGCGCGTCCACGTCGGCCGGGTCGTGCGTGATCAGGAGCATGGGTACGTCCAACTGGCGCTGCAAGGCGTTGAGCTCCGAACGCATCTTGCCGCGCAGCTGCGAGTCCAGCGCTGAAAAGGGCTCGTCGAGCAGCAGGATGTCCGGCCGCAGCATGAGGGCTCGCGCCAAGGCGACCCGTTGCTTCTGCCCGCCCGAGATTTCGCTGGGATAGCTGCCCACAATGGAGCCCAGCTCGAACGCGTCCACCCAGCGCTGCGCCTCGGGCCCGACCTCGCGCCTGGGCGGATTGCGCCAACCGCGCCGCAATCCAAAAGCAATGTTCTGCGCCACGGTCAGATGAGGAAACAGGGCGTAGTCCTGGAACAGATAGGCGACGCGGCGCGACTGCGCGGGCAGGCTGACGCCGGCGTCGGCATCGAACAGCACGCGGCCGTTGATCTCGATGCGGCCCGAATCGGGGCGCAGCAGACCCGCCACCGCGCGCAGCGTCAGGCTCTTGCCCGCCCCCGACGGACCGAACAGCGCGATGCGCTTGGCCGAGGAATCGAACGCCACGTCCAGCCCGAAGCGCCGGTCGCCGGACACCATCTGCTTGCGCACCCGGATGTTGACGCTCATAGCGCGCCCCCGTTGCGCCGGCCGCTGCTGACAGGCACCAGCTTGCCGGCCAGCAGCAAGACCACCACGCAGGTCACCGAAGTGACCAGCACCAGCATGTTGGCGGTGGCATCGTCACCTGCCTGCACCGCCTCGTAGATGGCGACCGACAGGGTTTGTGTGCGCCCCGGCAGGTTGCCGGCGATCATCAGCGTGGCGCCGAATTCGCCCAGCGCCCGCGCGAACGCCAGCAGCACGCCGGCAGCGATGCCGCGCGCGGCCAAAGGCAGCGTAACGCGGAAGAACACCCCCGCCTCGCACACGCCCAGCACGCGCGCCGCGCTTTCGAGCTGGCTATCGACGTTTTCGAAGGCCGCGCGGGCCGATTTGAACACCAGCGGAAACGCCACCACGGAAGCCGCGATCACCGCGCCCTGCCAGGTGAAGACCAGTTCGATGCCCCAGTCCGCCAGCGTCTCGCCGATGATGCCGCGGCGCCCCAGCAACACCAGCAGGTAGTAGCCGAGCACCGTGGGCGGCAGCACCAGCGGCAAGGTCAGCAACGCGTCCAGAAGATCGCGGCCCGGCCAGCGCCAGCGCGACAGGCCATAGGCCGCGGCCGTGCCGGCCACGGTCGCCAACAACGTTGCCCAGCCTGCCACTTTCAGGGAAAGCAGCAGGGGCACCCAAACCGGATCACTCATCAATGCCTACGATTCAACAGGTATCAGGGCTTCTGGAAGCCGTAGCGCGACAGTATCGCCTGACCCGCTGGAGACAGCACATAGGCGACGAAACTTTCGGCTTCTTTGGCGGCGGCTTCGCGGGTGGTGACGGCGATGGGATAGGTCACCGGCGTCTGCGACGGCACGCGTACCGCGACCTTGACCTTGTCCGCCATGATGGCCGCGTCGGTCGCGAACACGAAGCCCGCGTCGACCTCGCCGCGCGCCACGTAGTCCAGGCTCTGGCGCACGTTCTGGGCCAGCACGCTCTTAGCCTGCACTTCCTTCCACAGGCCGGCCGCTTCCAGCGCGCCCTGGGTATAGCGGCCCACCGGCACCGATGCCGGGTTGCCATAGGCGATGCGCTTGACGTCGTCGCGGGTCAGGTCCTTGAGCGCGGTGATGTTGGCCTTGCTGTCGGCGGGCACGATCAGCACCACCTGGTTGGCGGCGAAGTCCACGCGGGAGGCCGGCTTGACGGCTTTTTCCTCGACCGCCTTGTCCATGGCCTTCTGGTCGGCCGAGGCGAACACGTCGGCCGGCGCGCCCTTGACGATCTGCTGCAGCAGCACGTCGGAAGCGCCGAAGTTCAGGATGACCTTGGTGCCGGCGTGCTCTTTTTCGTAGCCTTGCGCGACTTCCTTGAAGGCATTGGTCAGGCTGGCGGCGGCCGACACCACCAGGTCGCCGGCGTTGGCATTGGCGCCCCATGCGGCGGCCAGCGCCAAGGACAGCGCCACGATCGGACGTTTGCAGAACATGTTCTTCTCCCAGAGGAAATCGCTAAGTCGGTAACGAAATATATATAGGTATATAACGCCCGTCAATTTGGCTTCCCGGGGGACCGTTGAGCAATGTCAAGGAGTGGTGGCCGCGGGCTTCAGCCGCGCGCCACCGTGGTCGCGTGCACAGCCTCGGGCGCCAGCAGCGTCCGCAGGTGCTCCAGCGCCAGCTCGGGCCGCGCCGCGCCGCACATGAAGACGTCCAGCGCGGCAAACTGGTGCTCGGGCCAGGTGTGGATGCTGATGTGGGATTCGCTCAGCAGGACTACGCCGGTCACGCCAGCGCCGTCGCCGAAATGATGGAAGTGCGCGCTGAGCACGCGCGCGCCCGCCGCCTGCGCTGCGGCGACCAGATCGCGTTCCAGCGCCTGCGCGTCGGTCAGCCGGTCCGCCGGCACGCCGCGGAAATCCGCCAGCACGTGGCGGCCGGGTGTGGCATGCGGGGTCACTTGTGGGATCCGCCCGAGGACCAGCCCGACCCGCCGGACGAACTGCTGCCCCAGCTGCTGCTGGAGCCGCCGCCAGACATGCGCGCGCCCGGCGAGCTGACCCCGGTGGCGAAGATCACCACCACGATGGCGTAGACGGTATATAGCAGCTTGCCCATCTTGTCATTCGTCCTTGCCGGATAGTTTGTCCGCCAGCGCCGCCGGAATCCAGAGAAACGCCGCGCCGATCAGGAGAGGAACGATGCCCCCGCTGAAGATATTGTCGAAGTTCAGGAAGGCCAGCGCGATCATGGCCGTCCAGGCAAACTTGCGATACCCCCCGGGTTTGCCACTAAGCGGCATGGCCTTCTGCTTGGCCAGTTCAGGGTCCCCGAACCATTCGGCCAATTGCGCCGGCGCCACCGGCCCCGAGGCCGACCAGCCCAGTTCGGACTCGCTCAATTCGCGGGTCAGCTTGAGGTTGCCAGCCTTGTAATCCGTGATCTTGGTGCTGTCGCCGACCTTGACGCGCCAGTTGAACGCGCCCAGCGCCAGCTCCACGCGCGAGGTGTAGTCGTACAGTTTCTGATAAAGCTTGGAGCGCCAGCGCACGCTGCTGGCGTTGTTGTGGCTGGGCCAGGTGTCGCAAACCTGCACGCGCTCCCAGCCCTCTTCGGTTTCCACCAGCCAGATGAATCCCTTCACCGGATTGAACAGCAGGTACTCGATCCAGTCGGACGGTTCCTCGGGATCCGGATCGGCGCACTTCATCAGGCCGATGAGCGTATAGGAAGCGCCGTCGATCTTGGCCACCGCGCCCAGCGCCAGCGTGGTCTTGATGGCCTTGACCTTGCGGGCCTTCTCGATGACTTCGGCGGTGGGACCCGAGCAGTCGACCGCGGCCGCGCACGAGGGGCAGACCACCTGGGTGGCCATGGCGGCCACGAAACTTATCGGCCCGCCGCAGTTCGGGCAGTCCAGCGCCTTGATCTGGCCACGGAAACGGCCGGCCGTCTCCTCGACCTGCTCGTTGGTCCGCAACGATGCCGCCTGCATGGCGGACAGGTCGAACGCCTTGCCGATGTACAGCTCGGGCTCGGGTCCGTCGGAAAAGTCCAGTGTGAGGAACGCGTCCAGGCAGCGGTAATCCGCCACCTTGGCCAGCCAGCCCTCGCCCGGCACGAACGGCAGCTCGCCTTGCGTGCCGCCCGCCTGGCAGGCGCGCACGTCGGCGGCGGTGTAGCGCTGCCCGTCCAGCTTCAATTCGTCGCCGGGCGCGATGTCGTCGAACGCCGGCATGCCTTGCGTGGACTTGACCTTGCGCCGCCGGGTCACGGCGTACTGGCCCGAGGCGTCCGACAGCCAGCCGTCGGAGCCGTCTTCGAACCAGAGGTACCACTCGTTCCAGAAGCCGTCTTCGTAGCGCAGCTGGATGCGGCCGATCAGATCGAAGCGCTTGCCTTCATGGGTGCCGGCCGCGCCCAGGCACAAGGGCGAGTAGTCCTCCAGGACTTCGGCGGCCTCGCCGATGCGCTTGACCGACTCGGCGTCCTTCAGCAAAGTGCTGCGGCAGGCGCCGCAGACCGCCATGACGGATGCCGCGGACGTGAATTTGACTGGGGCGCCGCACTGCGGACACAGAACCTGCTGCATGGAGCCTTAGCTGGTGAGTTTCTTCAGCACTTCGGCCTTGGCCGAATCGTAGTCCGCGGCCGTGATCAGGCCTTTGTCCAGCAGGTCCTTGAGCTGCTGCAGCCGCTGCGCCGGATCGCCGCCCGCTGCGGCAGGCGCCTGCTGGGCTGGCGGCTGCGCCGCCTGCTGCGGCTGCCCCTGGGCGCCGGCCAGGCCCGCGGCCATGGTTTGGCCCAGCGCCGCGCCGGCCGCCAGGCCCGCGCCGATGCCGGCGATGCCACCCTCGTTCTGCGCCGCCATCGGGATGGCCGTGGCGGTCTGATACTGGGTGAACTTGCCCAGGTCGCCGGCCATGCCCATGGAAATCCGGGTGTCCAGCGCTTTTTGCAGTTCTTCCGGCAGCGAAACGTTCTCGACCGTGAAGTTGTCCAGCTTGACGCCGTAGCGGTCAAACACCGGTCCCAGTTGCTCGGCGATGCTCTGCGACATCAACCCCTGGTTGCCGGCCATGTCCAGGAACGGCACTTTGGAGCCGCCCAGCGCCGTCGTCATCGCCGCGACCACCATGTTGCGCAACTGCGCCTCCAGGTCGTCCACGGTGTATTCGTCGCGCGTGCCGCTGATCTCGCGGTAGAACTTGGCGGGATCGGAGATCTGGTAGGAATACACGCCGAAGGCGCGCAGGCGCACCATGCCGAACTCGCTGTCGCGCAGGGTCACCGGCTGGGCCGTGCCCCAGCGCCGGCCCAGTTGCAGGCGGGTGCTGAAGAAGATCACGTCCGACTTGAAGGGCGACTCGAACAGCTTGTCCCAGTTCTTCAGGTAGGTCAGGATCGGCAGCGTCTGCGTGGTCAGCTTGTACATGCCGGGGCCGAACACGTCGGCCACCTTACCCTCATTGACGAACACCGCCATCTGCGACTCGCGCACGGTCAGGCTGGCGCCATACTGGATTTCGAAGTCCTGCATCGGATGGCGCCAGGCGAGCACGCCGTCGCGGTCCTCGTTCCATTGCAGGATGTCGATGAACTGCTTGCGGATGAATGAACCGAGACTCATGAGTAGTCCTCCTGTCAGATCGGGTTCGGCGCTTGTCCGTATCAGGTCAGGCTGGCGGCGTTGACGATGCCGGCGGCGATCGAAATCGACCCGATCAGCCCGCCCATGGCGATGTTGTTTTCTTCGATGGCCTCGTTCATGCCGCGCACGGCCTGGGACACGCCCACGTACACGACGATCTGCACCAACATGGCCACAAGCCCCCAGAGCAGGAACATGGCATAGCTGGCGTGGATCGCGATGCTGGAGCACAAGGTAAAGCTGAAGCCCACCAGCGCGCCGCCATATGACAGCACCGCGGCGATGTTGCCTTCGCGGATCAGCTCGAATTCCTTGTAGCGCGTGACGGCCGTGTAGACCAGGGTGAAGACACCCAGCATGGCAAGCGCGGACGCCATATAGATCAGATAGGTCACCACCGGATGCATTGCTTCTCCCATTGCCACCCTCCTAATTGCGCGCAGTATATACGGCGCGTTCGATATACTGCGAACGCATTTTTCGTGTCGGACACCTCATGCGCGACCGCGTTCTCATTCTTTCGGTATTGATCGTCGCCTCCTGCGGTTTGGGCTATGAGCTCATCAGCAGCGCGCTGGCCAGCTATTTGCTGGGGGATTCGATACTGCAGTTCTCTTCCGTCATCGGCTGCTATCTGTTCGCCATGGGCATAGGCTCGTGGTTGTCAAAATATGTAAGAGACGAAGACGTTTTGAATCGCTTCATCGATGTGGAGCTGCTGGTCGCCCTGTTGGGCGGCGTCTCCGCCGCGGTGCTGTTCCTGGTCTTCGCCTGGATGGCCGCGCCCTTCCGCGCGGCCCTGTATGTAGGCGTGTTCCTCATCGGCCTGATGGTCGGCATGGAGATCCCGCTGGTGATGCGGGTGTTCAACCAGCGCAAGACCGAGTTCCGCGAAATCGTCAGCCGCGTGCTGACCTTCGACTACCTGGGCGCACTGGCCGTGTCGCTGGTGTTCCCGCTGCTGCTCGCCCCCAAGCTCGGCCTGCTGCGCACCAGCTTCCTCTTCGGCATCATGAACGCCAGCGTGGCCCTGTGGACCACCTGGCTGTTCCGCGCGGAGCTCCACCGGCCCGGCGAGAAAGCCATCCGCGCCAGCGTAGTGATCGGCTTCCTGGGGCTGGGCTTCATTTACTCCGGCAACATGACGGCCTGGGCCGAGAAGGGCCTGTACGGGGACGATGTGGTGCATGCGGAAACCACCCAATACCAGCGTCTGGTGGTCACGCGCTGGCATGACGACCTGCGCCTCTATATCAACGGCAACCTGCAGTTCTCGTCGCGCGACGAACACCGCTATCACGAAGCGCTGGTGCACCCCGGCCTGCAAGCCCTGCCCTGGGCGCGCAACGTGCTGGTGCTGGGCGGCGGCGACGGCCTGGCCGTGCGCGAAATCCTCAAATACAAGAATATCGAACGCGTGACGCTGGTGGATCTGGATCCGGCCATGACCGGCCTGTTCTCGCGTTCCGAGCCGCTGGTCAAGCTGAACCAGGGGTCGTTGAAGGATCCGCGAGTCACGGTCATCAACGACGATGCCGGCCGCTGGCTGGAAACCCATGCCGAGGTCTATGACTACATCGTGGTGGATTTTCCCGATCCGTCCAATTTCGGCCTGGGCCGCCTGTACTCGGTGCCGGTCTATCACCTGATGGCGCGCCACCTGGCCGAGAACGGCTATATGGTGGTGCAGTCCACCTCGCCCTATTTCGCGCCACGCTCGTTCTGGAGCGTCGATGCCACCCTGAAGGAAGCCGGGCTGAACACCTGGCCGTACCACACCTATGTGCCGTCCTTCGGCGACTGGGGTTTCATCCTTGCCAGCAAGCGCCGCGACTACGAGCCGCCCGCCAGCATTACCGTGCCGACACGCTATCTGGATCCGGTCACGACGCGCGAACTATTCCACTTCCCCGCCGACATGCCCGCGCTGGCGATGCCGCCGAACCGCTTGAACGAGCAGTCGCTCGTGCGCTACTTCGACGAAGACTGGCGCAAGGTCATCCGCTGATGCGGCGGCGCAGCTTCCTGCTGGGCGCGGCCACGGCAGCGATTGCCGGCACCGCCGGGTATTACCGTTCGCGCATCGTCGAGACCACGCCAGAAATCCATTACCCAGGCATGCAGGCAGGCCACGCCCTGCGCGACGGCGCAGCCTGGCCGCCGCCCTCGGCCAACCACCAGCGCGACGTCGTGATACTGGGCTCGGGCGTGGCGGGCCTGTCCTGCGCCTGGAAGCTGGCGCGCGAAGGGCATACCGATTTCCTGGTGGTGCAGGGTCCCGAATTCGAAGGCAATGCCGCCGCCGGCCTGCGCGACGGCCTGGACTACCCCTTGGGCGCCCACTACCTGCCGCTGCCCTCGCTGGCCTCCACCCATGTGCGCGAGATGCTGGCCGACTTCGGCATCATCGAGCGCGGCGCAAGCGAGGCCCGCCCCTACTACGACGAAACCGCTTTGGTGCACTCGCCCCAGGAACGCCTGCTGCGCGACGGCCGCTGGGAAGAAAGCCTGCTGCCCATGAGCGGGTTGCCGGAAGCAGACCTGGCGCAGCACCGCAAATTTCTTGCCCTGATCGAGCGCCTGCACACGCAGACCGGCAACGACGGCCGCAAGATCTTCGGCATCCCGCTCACGCTTTCGTCGCGGGACCCGGCCTGGCGCGCGCTGGACGCCATCACGTTCAAGCAATGGCTGGAACGCGAAGGCTATACCTCGCCCGCGCTGCATTGGTACCTGAACTACTGCTGCCGCGACGACTACGGCGCGCAGTACGACGTGGTCTCGGCCTGGGCCGGCCTGCACTATTTCGCCAGCCGCGACGGCCATGCCGAAAACGCGGGCGAAGGCGCCGTGCTGACCTGGCCCGGCGGCCTGTCGACGTTGATGCAGCGCATGCGCGACGCCATCACGGACAAGCTCGGCCATGCCGGCTGGCTGGTTGCCGGCACTGCGGTCCGGATGCAGGAAACGGCCGCCGGACCGCTGGTCACTTGCCTGAGTTCGACTGCCGCATACACGGTGCAGGCCCGCCGCGCCGTGTGCGCGATGCCGTTGTTCGTGGCCCAGCGCATCCTGCCCGACATCCGCGCCTACGGCTACGATCCGGCCGTGCACGCGCCGCCGCATGCGCCCTGGATGGTGTCGAACTTCGTCATGGAAGGCTATCCCGCCGAAGTCCCTGGCGAACCGTTGTCCTGGGATAACGTCGTCTATCAGGGCAAGGCGCTGGGCTACGTCGTCTCCACGCACCAGCTGCTGCGCGTGGCCCGTACACCGCGCTGCGTCTTCACCGCCTACCACGCGCTCAGCGAAATGAAGCCCGAAGCCGCGCGCCAGTGGCTGACGCGCGCCAGTCCGGAGGAACTGCGGGCCGAGGCCGCGTCGGATCTGGTCGCGGCCTACGGCCAGGAATTCTGGCGCCACGCGCACCAACTGGAAATCACGGTGCGCGGCCATGCCATGGCCTCGCCGCTATGCGGCTACCTGTCCAATCGGGGATTGGCCGCGCTGCGCGACGTGGACGGTCCGATCCTGTTCGCGCACTCGGACCTATCGGGCTATTCCGTGTTCGAGGAAGCCTCGTGGTGGGGCGTGGCTGCCGCTGGGCGGATCATGGGCCAAAAGCCGCCGCAGGCCTGAAGTTCGCGCGCCGCGTTTTCGCCGGCCGCCTGCAATACAATTCCGCGAGCTTGCCGGGCATCACGGCACCTCCTGACCGGACTCAGATAAAAAGACATGGGAAAGCACGTCGTTGTCCTAGGCGCGGGTATCGTGGGCGTCTGCTGCGCGCTGGAACTGCAGCGCCGCGGCCTGTCCGTCACGCTGGTGGACCGGCAGGAGCCGGGGCTGGAAACCTCGCTGGGCAACGCCGGCGTGATCGCCCGCAGTTCGCTGATGCCGTTCAACCATCCGGGCCTGTGGGCCCAGTTGCCCCGGCTGCTGAAGAACGACACCGTGCAGTTCCGCTACAAGCTGGGCTATCTGGCGCAGAACCTGGGCTGGGCCGCCCGCTTCCTGCTCAACGCCCGACCGGCGGTGTTCAGGCAGACCGTGGAGGCGTTGGACGGTCTGATCCGGCTTTCGGCGCCGGAGCATCTGCGGCTGTTGAACGAATCGGGCGCGGCGCACCGGCTGCGCGATACCGGCTGGATTTTCCTGTACCGGTCTGAACAGGGCTGGAACAGCGGCGAACTGTCGCGCAAGACCTTTGCCCAGTACCAGGTGCCGACCCAGATCCTTGCACCCGGCGAGCTGGCGGAAATCGAACCCGCGCTCGCACCGATCTTCCAGCGCGCGCTATGGATCCAGGGCTCGTATTCCGTCGATGATCCGCACGAGGTGGTGGCGGCCTACGCCGCCCTGTTCCGCCGAGCCGGCGGCACGTTCAGATGTCTGACCGCCAGCGCCATCCGCCGCGAGGGCCAGGGCTGGATCGTGCAAGACGCCCAAGGGTCCGAATCAGTGGCAGCGGATCGATTGGTGGTGGCGCTCGGCCCCTGGTCGAAGCGCCTGCTGAAGACAACGGGCATAGACCTGCCCATGGCGTTCGAGCGCGGCTACCACATGCATTACAGCGGCGTGGACGGCGCCAGCCTGACGCGTCCGGTCTACGACACCGGCGGCGGCTATGTGCTGTCGCCCATGGCGCGCGGGCTGCGCCTGACCACGGGCGTGGAACTGGACGCCTGCGAGGCGCCTGCTCGGCCGCTGCAGCTGGAACTGGCTGAAGCGCGGGCTCGGGAAGCATTTCCGCTGGAGCGGCGACTGGATCCCGAAGCGTGGCTGGGGCGGCGTCCAACGCTGCCCGACAGCCGGCCGATGATAGGCGAGGCGCCGCGCCACCCCGGCCTGTGGCTGGCGCTGGGGCATCAGCACATCGGTTTCAGCACCGCGCCCGGCACCGCGAGGATATTGGGAGAACTCATGTGCGACGGCGTTGCGGCTGCCGGCCACGAGGCGTTCCGGCCGGGCCGGTTCATCTAGGCCGGCAGGCCGCCCTGCACAGCCTGCGGGAACCGGCTGCGACTCACGCAGCCGGCAACTGGCGCTCAGCCCAGCAGCAAGGCGTCGTCGGAAATCTTCTCGCCGCGCACGCGCTCGAACATGGCCAGCAGGTCCGGCACATCCATGCCGCGGCGCTCGTCGCCCGATACGTCCAGCACCACCTGCCCCTGATGCAGCATGACGGTGCGGTCGCCCACGTCCAGCGCCTGGCGCATGCTGTGCGTCACCATCATCGTGGTGAGCTGGCTTTCGGCGACGATGCGCGCCGTCAGCTGCAGCACGAAGTCCGCCGTGCGCGGATCCAGCGCCGCGGTGTGCTCGTCCAGGAGCAGGATGCGCGAGGGCTGCAAGGCCGCCATCAGCAGGCTGACCGCCTGGCGCTGGCCGCCCGACAGCAGGCCGATGCGGTCGGTCAGGCGGTTTTCCAGGCCCAGGCCCAGCGTGGCCAGGCGCTCGCGGAAGCCCTCCTTCATGGAGGCCTTGACCGCGCGACTGTAGCCGCGGCGCGCGCCGCGCATCTGCGCCAGCGCCATGTTCTCTTCGATGGTCAGGTCTTCGCAGGTGCCCGCCATGGGGTCCTGAAACACGCGGGCCACGCGGCCCGCGCGCGCCCACACCGGCTGGCGCGTGACGTCGACGCCGTTGATGTCGATGCGGCCGGAGTCGACCGGCAGGTCGCCCGACACCGCGTTCAGGAAGGTGGACTTGCCGGCGCCATTGGAGCCGATGACGGTCACGAACTGGCCCGAGGGGATCTCCAGCGACAGGCCGCGTAAGGCGCGGGTCTCGATGGGCGTGCCAGCGTTGAACGTAATTTTCAGGTCTTTTGCGGACAACATATCAGCGCACCTTTTTGCCGACCAGGCGGCGCTTGAGCATGGGAATGACCAGGGCGAACGTGACCAGCACCGCGGTGACGAGGTTCAGGTCTTGCGCCTTCAGGCCGATGAAATCGCTGTTCAGCGCCAGGGCGATGAAGAAGCGGTAGACGATGGCGCCGATGATGACGGCCAGCGTCGCCAGCACCAGCTTGCGCGACGGCAAGATGCTTTCGCCCACGATCACGGCGGCCAGGCCGATCACGATGGTGCCGATGCCCATGGAAATGTCCGAGCCGCCCTGGGTCTGGGCAAACAGCGCGCCCGCCAGCGCCACCAGCGCATTGGACAACGCCATGCCGCCCAGGATCATGCGGCCGGTATTGACGCCCTGGGCACGGGCCATGCGGCCATTGGAGCCGGTGGCGCGTACCGCCAGGCCGGTCTGCGTGGCGAAGAACCAGTCCAGCGCCAGCTTGGCCAGGATCACGATCACGATCAGGATCAGCGGCCGGGCGACATAGTCCGACAGCCATTCGGGCTGCAGGACGGTGAATACGGTGGATTCGGTGATCAGCGGGACGTTGGGCTTGCCCATGATGCGCAGGTTGACCGAGTACAGCGCGATCATCATCAGGATGCTGGCCAGCAGGTCCATGATCTTCAGCTTGACGTTCAGCCAGCCGGTGACCAGTCCGGCCGCGGCGCCGGCGACCGTGGCGATGACGGTGGCCAGGAACGGGTCGGTGCCCGAAGCGATCAGCGTGGCACAGACCGCGCCGCCCAACGGAAAGCTGCCGTCAACGGTCAGGTCCGGGAAGCGCAGCAGACGGAACGAGATATACACGCCCAGAGCCACCAGGCTGAAGATCAGGCCGATCTCCAACGCGCCTAACAACGAGAACAATGACATGGGTCAAATCCAATCAGTAAGAAGCGAGCATGTTAAGAACTTGCACGAAGGCAAGAAACGAGCATATTAAAGAGTTGCAACGTCGGATATCTTGCGTTTCGGGGTCAGTTTTACCCCAGCTTTCGCAAGAAACGTTTCTCGGCGGTGGATTTTCTCTCGTTTCCTGCCAAAGCGTTCCCGTGCCGGGCGGCCGCGCCGCCAGCAGGAGTCTGCAGGACCATTCAGGGAGCAAAAACGCCGGGCGGGCTCAACGCCGTAAGGCGGGCCGCCGGCCATTCAAGACCAGCACATTGCGCCGGGCCGCGAGCATCTTGTGAATGCTGCCGCCCTGAAGACCATGGGGTAAGGCAAGACACCAAAAACTAAAACAAACCCCGCTCACGCCGGGTAGGCATGGCGGGGCAGATACGGCTGATTATTACTTCACAACCACCGCGGCCGACTTGATGATCGCGTCGGACAGGGTCACGCCCTGCTTGGCGGCCGCGCCCGGGTTCACGTAGAGCTCGAGCTTGGAGATCGTTTCCGAAGGGATGGCGCCGGGCTTCTCGCCCTTCAGGATGCGCACCACCACCTTGCCTGTCTGCACGCCCAGGTCGCGGTAGTTGATGCCCAGGGCGGCGATGCCACCGCGCTTGACGCTGTCGGTGTCGGACGCGATCAGCGGGATCTTGGCGTCGTTGCCGACCTTGACCAGCGACTCATAGGCCGACACGACGTTGTTGTCGGTGTTGGTGTAGATGACGTCGACCTTGCCGATCAGGCTGCGGGCCGCGGAAGCCACGTCCACCGAACGCGGCGCGGCCGCTTCGACCAGGCTCATGCCCGACTTCGGCAAGATTTCCTGCAGCTTCTTCACGACCACGACCGAGTTGGCTTCGCCCGGGTTGTAGACAATGCCCACGCGCTTGGCATTGGGGACGATTTTCTTGATCAGTTCGACCTGCTTGTCCAGGGCCAGCAGATCCGACACGCCGGTCACGTTGGTGCCCGAGGCATCCATGCTGGCGACCAGCTGGGCGGCGACCGGATCGGTCACGGCGGAATACACCACCGGCACGTCCTTGGTGGCCGCGACGACGGCCTGGGCCGAGGGCGTGGCGATCGCGACGATGGCGTCGGGCTTATCGCCGACGAACTTGCGCGCGATCTGGGCGGCGGTGCCGTTGTTGCCCTGGGCGCTCTGGTATTGCCACTTCAGGTTCTTGCCCGGCTCGTAGCCGGCTTGCTTGAGGGCGTCCTGCACCCCGTCACGCACGGCGTCCAGCGCCGGATGCTCGACGATGGCGGTCACCGCCACCGACTTCTGCTGCGCCGCCACCGGCGCGGCGATAGCCATCGCCAGCGCCATGGCGCCAACCGTCAGAAAATGTTTTTTTCCGATCAGCATAGTTAAGCTCCTTGAACCCTTGTATTTGCTCATTATTACGGCGCCGCTGGCGGCTCCCCGCCGGCCGGACTAGCCATAAAGCCGTATAGTCTAACTTGCCGCCCACCCAAAACGTTTCGGGGGAATCCCTGAAATGGCGCATGCCGCAACGGCATGCCCCGCGACGGGGCGCAGCGGCGTAAATATACTGAAAAAGCCCGGAATCGCATCGGCCGGATACCCAGAAACCGGACTTTTTACCCGCCGCCAACCGCAGCATCCAGAGGCCTCACCATGATCAAACGCGCATTGGGCCGTTCCGGCCTGCAGATCCCCCCGCTCACCTTCGGCGGCAACGTCTTCGGCTGGACCGTCGACGAAGCCGGCACCTACTCGCTGCTGGACGCGCTGGTGGACGCCGGCCTGAACTTCATCGACACGGCGGATGTGTATTCCCGTTGGGTTCCGGGCAACCAGGGCGGGGAATCCGAAGCCCTGATCGGCAAATGGCTCAAGCGCTCGGGCAAGCGCGACCGGGTACTGATCGCCACCAAGGTCGGCATGGAGATGGGGCCCGACGCCAAGGGCCTGGCACCCACCTACATCCGCCGTTCGCTGGAAGCTTCCCTGGCCCGGCTGCAGACGGACCACATCGACCTGTACCAGTCGCACCAGGACGATCCCGACACGCCGCTGACTGATACCCTGGCCGAGTACGCCAAGCACATCGAATCTGGCAAGGTGCGCGCCATTGGCGCCTCCAACTACACCGCGGTGCGGCTGTCGGAAGCGCTGATCGCGAGCGAGCGGCACAGCCTGCCGCGCTACGAGAGCATTCAACCCGAGTACAACCTGTACCGGCGCGAGCCCTTCGAGTCGGGCTTGCAAAGCCTGGTGAAGACGCAGCAAATGGGTACGATCAACTACTACGCGCTGGCCAGCGGGTTCCTCAGCGGCAAATACCGCAGCCCGGCCGACGCAGGCAAGAGCCCACGCGGCCGCAAGATCGTCGAGACCTATCTCAACGAGCGCGGCTACCGCATCCTGAAAGCGCTGGACGAAGTGTCCGAGGATGCCGGCTGCACGCCCGCCCAGGCCGCACTGGCCTGGCAGATCGCGCAACCCGGCATCACCTCGCCCATCGTCAGCGCGACCTCGCTGGAACAACTGGACGAATTGGTCAAGGCGGCCAGCCTGACGCTGACGCATGATCAGCTGGCCAAGCTGAGCCAGGCGAGTGAATGGCGGTGATGAGGGCGTAGCGGAAAAGTCGGGCGGACCGAAGCGGCGCGTCCGTGTTCCATGAAGCAGGTTTTCCAGGCCAGAAAAAGAAATCCCCGGCTCAAGGCCGGGGTGACATCAGGTCTTACATGATGGGTCGTAGGCTTGCGCCCATTGGAAGCCACCACCAACCTTGGAGAAATTCTATTCCGCACGGCTGCCTCCGGTCAATCTTGGACGGCCGTGGATTTTCCCAGGGTGAGTGAAATGCCAACAACACTGCAATATCGGCCTGTTCTGATTGACACGCTCATCAGCAACGAGCGCCTGAACAGCTACCAGACTGTCTTCCGCCCCTCGAACGATGTAGAGCTGATGGGCGTTTATCTGTGGAACACCTGCGCCAGCGGCGCGTTGTATCCACTGATCAATGCCGTGGAAATCAGCTTGCGCAATGCCATCGACCAGGCGCTGACCGCTGATCTGGGGTCGTTCTGGTGGTCGGGCGCCCGACTGCGGTATCAATCCTATGCGCCCGGCGCAGCACCGCCCTATGCCGTGCAGGCGGTGCATGACAATTTCGTCAAGGCGACACGCAAGTACATCGGCGAGGTACGCAGCCGCCACCGCCTACGCGGTCACATCACTCCCAATCATGCTGGCGTTATTTCCAAGACGGATTTCTCGTCCTGGGAGTTCCTGCTCGATGCCGATTTCATGGGCCGGGGCCTGATTTGGCCCAAGCATCTTTCAACCGTGTTTCGCGGGGCCTGGCCGGCCCGCCAGGCGAGCGTCGTGCTGGCACATGGCAGAGAGCTGGTCGCAACGCTGAGGGAATTCCGCAACCGGCTTTTCCATCACGAACCCGCGTGGAAACGCTACGGCGTTCAGACCGAGGCCGACGCGTTGCAACACCTGCAGGAAAAGATCGACAAGGCGGAAAGTTTGCTGGCCTTGATCCACCCGGAGAATCTGCGGTTGCTGCAGATAAACGGCCTGCTGCGCGACGCGCGCAGGGCCTGCACCGCAGGCGAGATACGCCGCTTCCAGCATCGGCTCCAGACCCGCAGGATCAGCTCCTTACGCAAGCTGGCCAGACTAGTGGATCAATCTGGACGAGAAAACAGGGCCCTCGCAGCGAAAGTCCATCTGGGATGCAGGCGGCGCTTCCTGATTCTGCCGGAGTGACGACGCAGGCGGCCAAGCCACCCAGACGAGCAGGAAGGCGGTTTGCGACCGGCAAACCGAGCCGATCGCAAACCGCTCTCCGGGCCGCTCTCCATCAATCCAGCTTCACCCCCGAGTCCTTCACCACCTTGGCCCAGCGCTGGACTTCGCTGTCGACGAACTTGCCGAACTCGGCGCCTGTCAGCGTGGGCACGGCCGAACCGTTGCCGGCCCAGGTTTCCTTGATCTTCGGCGCGTTCAAGGCCTTGGTGATCTCGGCGCTCATCCTGTCCACGGCTTCCTTGGGCGTGCCTGCGGGCGCCCAGATCGCGTACCAGGTCGACACCACGTAGTTCGGCACGCCGGCCTCGGCGGCGGTCGGCACGTCGGGCAGCGATTGCGAACGCTCGGTGGCGGCCACGGCCAGCGGCTTGATCGTGCCGGAACGGATATGGCCCGCGGACGAACCCAGGCCGTCGAACGCCAGGTCCACCTGTCCGCCGATCAGGGCCGACAGCATGGGACCCGCGCCCTGGTAGGGCACATCCACCAGCTTGATGCCGGTCTGCATCGCGAACAGCTCGCCGGCCAGGTGGTGTGTGCTGCCCTTGCCCGCGGTGCCGAAGTTGATTTCCCCGGGACGCTTCTTGGCGTAATCGATCAGTTCCTGGACCGTCTTCACCGGCAGCTTGGCCGGGTTGATGACGATGACCTGCGGCGGCTGCGCCACCAGCGCGACCGGCACGAAGTCCTTCTGGATGTCGTAGTTCAGGTTCTTGTACAGCGAGGGGGCCAACGCGTGATGCGCGCCGCCCATGAAGAAGGTATAGCCGTCGGGCCTGGCCTTGGCCGCGACGCCCGCGCCCACGGTCCCGCCTGCCCCGCCCTTGTTGTCGATGACCACGGGCTGGCCTAGCTGCGTGGTCAGTTGCTGGGCCAGCGGACGAGCGAAGGTGTCCGTGCCGCCGCCGGCGGGGAACGGGACGATCAGCGTGATCGGGCGTTCGGGCCATTGCGCGGCGGCGACACCGCCAAAACCCAGGGCGGCCACGGCGAACACGGCCGCGGCGGTGGTGCGATATTTCATATTGTCTCCTCTTGCTGCAGCATGGGGACGGCGCGGTTTTGTGCGTCTCGTCTCTTGAAGTTCTTGTAGGGAATGGGCTGCCTGGACCTGCGGTTGGGTGTGGACGTGGACTCCTGAAAGATGGCCTGCACAGCGCGAACGCCGCGCCCGGCCGGGAAAATCCGCTACCCGGAGCCGGGCAGCGGTCCGGGCGAACGTCAGAGCGTCTTATAGGTTTCGCGCAGCACGTTCTTCTGCACCTTGCCCATCGTGTTGCGCGGCAGTTCACCGACGATGTGCAGGCGCTTGGGCACCTTGAAATTGGCGATGCGCGATTTCAGCTCGGCCTGCATGGCGTCCGCATCCAGCGCCACGCCATCCTTGGGCACCACCACTGCCACCACGGCCTCGCCGAAATCGGCATGCGGCACGCCGATGACCGCCGATTCAGCCACGCCGGGCATGTCGTCGATCAGCGTCTCGATTTCCTTGGGGTAGACGTTGAATCCGCCGGAAATGATCAGGTCCTTGCTGCGGCCCACGATGGACAGGTAGTCCGCCGGCACATCGCGTCCGGCGGACTCGCCGCCCCAGCGGCCCACGTCCCCGGTCTTGAACCAGCCGTCCGCGGTGAATTCCTCGCGGGTCTTTTCCGGCATGCGCCAGTAGCCCGAGAACACGTTCGGCCCGCGCACCTGCACATTGCCGATCTCGCCCGGCGCGAGCGCAATGCCGGCATCGTCGACCACCCGCACCTGCACGCCAGGCAAGGCGCGGCCCACGGTGCCCGCCAGGCGCTCGCCCAGCTTGGGGTCATAGGGATTGGAGGTGAGCATGACCGTCTCGCTCATGCCGTAGCGTTCCAGGATGGCGTGGCCGCTGCGCTGCTGGAAGTCCGAGAAGGTCTCGGCCAGCAAGGGCGCCGAACCCGAAATGAAGAGGCGCATGTTGGCGCAAACGTCGCGGTCGAAGCGCGGGTCGGCCAACAGGCGCACGTAGTAGGTCGGCACGCCCATCATTACCGTGCTCTGCGGCAGGTAGCGCAGGGCCTGGTCGACGTCCAGCTTGGGCAGCCAGATCATCCTGGCGCCGGCCAGCAAGGCGCCATGCGAGGCCACGAACAGCCCGTGCACATGGAAGATGGGCAGCATGTGCAGCAGCACGTCGTCCGAGCGCCAGCCCCAGTACTCGTGCAGCACTCGGGCATTGGCCGCCAAGTTGCCATGCGACAGCATCGCGCCCTTGCTGCGGCCGGTGGTGCCGGAGGTGTACAGAATGGCGGCCAGGTCATCGGGCTGGCGCGCCACGGTCTTGAAGGTCTGCGGCAGACCGCCGGCGGCATCCAGCAGCGAGCCGCTGCGGTCCTCGTCCAGCGTGTACACGTGCGCGGTGCCAGCGCGATCGGCGGCGCGTTGCACCCAGTCCAGGTTCTTGCTGGCGCAGACCACCACGGCCGGCTCGGCGTTGCCCAGGAAGTATTCGATTTCCGATTCGCGGTAGGCGGTGTTCAGCGGCAGGTACACCAGGCCGGCGCGCAGCGTGGCCAGGTACAGCAGCAGCGCTTCGGGTGATTTCTCGACCTGCACCGCCACGCGCGAACCCGCCGGCAGATCCAGCGAGGTCAGCAGATTGGCCAGGCACGCGGTGGCGCGATCGATATCGTCCCAGGTGTATTGCAGGTCGGGCGTTTCCAGCGCGACTTTGCTGCGGTCTTTGGGAAAGCCGCCTTGCAGGACAGCGTATAGATTTGCGTTGCTCACCTTGTCTAGTCTCCGGAAAAGGAAGGGTCCTCGCCGGCCAGGAAAGCGCGCACGCCCTCCTTGTGGTCCCGGCTGTCGGCGTACGAGAAATAATCCTGGTATTCGGCTTCGGTCAAAGCGCCACCCGCGGCGAGCCTGCGCGACAAACGCTTGTTGATGCGGGCCGCCAGCGGCGCGCCGGCGGCGATGCGCCGGGCGCTGCGCGTGGCCGCGTCGGCCACCTGGTCGTCGGCGACGATGCGGGTCAGCAGGCCCAGTTCGCGGGCCTCTTCGGCGCCGAAGACGCGGCCTTCGAGCAGGATGGCCAGGGTGGCGGCGCGCCCGACCAAGGCCAGGAGGCCGCTCATTTCGTCGGGCGCCATGGGAAAGCCCAGGCGGTTGATCGGCACGCCGAAGCGAGCCGACTCGCCGGCGATCCGCAGATCGCACTGGCTGGCGATCTCCAGGCCGCCGCCCACGCACACGCCCTCGATCTGCGCCACCACCGGATGCGGACACAGGGCGACCGCCTGCAGGGCAGGCGCCAGCACCTCGCGGTGGTAGCGCTGTACGCCGGCCATGTCGCCGCGCTGCGCGGGGAATTCGCGGATGTCGGCGCCGGCGGCGAAATTGCCGCCCTCGCCGCGCACGATCACGCAGCGCAGGGCGTCATCCTGTGCGATGCGGGTGAACACGTCCCGCAGTTCATGCCACATGCCCACCGTGATCGCGTTCAGGCGCCCCGGGTGCGATAGCGTCACCCGGGCCAGATCGCCCTCGCGCTCCAGCAGCACGCGGCCGGCCACGTTGTCCGTCATGTCTCCTGCCCTCTTTCTTATGTTGTTGGGTAGCGAGCGCGGCGCTTACGCCACGCGTCCCACGCCGCGGCTGACCTGCGGCTTGCCCTCTCCGAGCAGGGCCAGGTTGTCGTCCAGTTCATCGAGGTCGTAGAGGTAGTTCACCATCATGCCGCAGGACTGCTTGAGTCCCTTGGGCGAGGTATCCGCGGCCCAGTTGAGCCGTTCGATGCGCGCACCGTTGCCCAGGTGAAAACGCGCCACCGCGTCCACCGGCATGCCGTTCTTCATGGACTGCAGATAATTGGCCGTCAGGCGGAAAGCGGCACGCTTGACCACGTCCACGGCCTTGCCTTGGGCCGCCTTGGCCAGGCGCGCGACCCAGCGCTGCCCATCGGGCACGCCCTCGCGCTTGCGCGACTTGGCGCGCACCTTGTCCTCGCGCACGATGGCCTCCACCGCCTCGGCGTCCAGCTTGGCCAGCCAATCGGCGAAGCCCGGGATGGGCGACAGCGTGGCGAAGGACTTCAGCTTGGGCAGTTCGTGCAGCAGCTGCTCGACCACCCGCTTGAGCAGGAAATTGCCGAAGCTGATGCCCTTCAGGCCGGGCTGCGTGTTGGAGATGGAATAGAAGATGGCCCAGCGCGCCTTGTCCAGGTCCTGCGGCGGCAAGGTGCTGTCCAGCAGCACCTGCACGTTGTCGGCCATCTGGCTGGCGAAGGCCACTTCCACGAAGATGAGCGGCACGCCCGGCATTTGCGGATGGAAGTAGGCGTAGCAGCGGCGGTCCGGCGAAACGCGGCGGCGCAGGTCGTCCCAGGAGGTGATCTCGTGCACGGCCTCGTAGAGGATCAGCTTTTCCAGCAGCGACGCCGGCGAATCCCAGGTCAGCGGCCGCAATTCCAGCAGGCCCACGTCGAACCAGGCGGACAGCAGGCCTTCGAGATCCTTGTCCAGCGTCTGGATGCCCGCCACCTGCTTGCGCCAGCGCAGCATGTCCGCGCGCAGTTCGACCAGGAAGCGCAGGCCCTGGGGCTGGGCGTTGAAGCGCTTGAACAGGCGCACGCCCTCGCCGCCGTCGCCCGCATAGCCGCCGCGCGCCTGCGCCAGCGCCGTCAGCATCAGCCGGCGGTCCTTGCCGTCCGCGGCGCTGTACTGCTCGCACCAGCGGCGCGCCAGCTTGTTGGCGGCCACATCGGTCAGGCGCGCTTCGAACAGGCGCCGGACTTCGGATTCGCTGGGCAGCCGGCCGCGTTCCCACAGTTTGCCCAGGCGGGACATCAGGCCGGCGCTTTCAGCGGCGG
This sequence comes from Achromobacter sp. D7-1, assembly GCF_059760445.1. Classification (NCBI taxonomy): domain Bacteria; kingdom Pseudomonadati; phylum Pseudomonadota; class Betaproteobacteria; order Burkholderiales; family Alcaligenaceae; genus Achromobacter; species Achromobacter sp. D7-1. The sequence continues at coordinate 34,517 of NZ_JCBAMT010000037.1, forward strand.
CAGCAGCGGCACCGGCCGCCGCCTCGACGGCATCGGCCTCGGGCTCAGGCGTGCGTGCGCCGCGCGCGGGTGCGAGATTGGCGGGTGCGGACATGGGCGGGCTCCTCGATGACGATGGGATCGGACGGCGCCGCGTCGGCAGCATCCGCATGGCTCAATGCGCGCAGCGCTTCCAGCTGCCGCATCAGATGGTTGTGCGCGAGCGCTTGCGCGGCCTCGCAGTCGTGCGCCTTGAGCGCCTCGAATATGGCCAGGTGTTCGGCGCAGGACTGCTGGATGCGGCCCGGCTGCGACAGACTGCGGTGGCGCGACAGGCTCAGCACCTTGCGCAGATTGCCCACCATGTCCGACAGCCATTGGTTGCCGGCCAGCGCCTGCACCGCCTCGTGGATCAGGTAATTGGTCTTGTAGTAGGCATCGATGCGGCCGGCCTGGGCGTGGCCCGCCAGCGCCGCGTGCAGCGGCTCAAGTTCGGCCAGTTGCGCATCGCTGGCCTTGCGCGCGGCCTCGAAGGCGCAGCGCCCTTCCAGCATGGCCATCAGTGGGAAGATGTCTTCCAGGTCTTGCGCCGACAGCTCGTTGACGAAGCAGCCCCGGCGCGGCTCCAGCCGCACCAGCCCTTCGGTGGCCAGCACCTTGAGCGCCTCGCGCAAGGGAGTGCGCGAAATGCCCAGCTCGCCCGCCAGGCGCAATTCGTCGATCCATTCGCCGTTACGCAGGGAGCGCGCATGGATCATGCCGCGCAGGCGGTCCGCGACTTCCAGGTAGAGGGCTTGCCGGACGATGGGTAGGGTCATGGGTCAGCGGCCTGGACTATGCCGTAATTCATAATTATGAATAAGACCATGATAGAGCCGGATGCGGGAAAAAGAAAACCCCTTACGTCTCGGTAGCTACCCTAAGAAAAAAAGGGCCCCCCGCCTTGCGGAGGCCCGGTGGCCCGTCCTTGGAAAATTGGACTGGACGTCAGAAGTGCAATACCCCGTCCACCGCGTGGCGGGTCAGCGAGCGGGCCCAACGGCGCGCCGGCAGGCCGTACTTGGCCTCCACCACCTCGGCCCGGGCCAGCAATTCGGCGGGCGTGACTTCCAGTCGCGGACCGGAGAATGCCAGCACGATCTGGTTGCCCGCTTCGACTTCGGGCAGCAGCACGATGCGGTCGTCGAAGGCCTTGGAGAGGTTGTCGATGTTCTTGCCGAAGCTCTCGTGGCGGCCGAACAGGTTCACGGCCAGCACGCCGACCTCGCCCAGCACGCGGCGGCAGTCGCGGTAGAACTTCACGCTGTCGCGCACCGGTCCCTCGGCGGAAGCGTCGTACAGGTCCACCATCAGCACCGGGCAGCGCCCCGCGTTCATGGGATCGGCCACCCAGGCGCCAGCATCGGCGTGCTCGACTTCGAGGCGGTTCGCGCCAGGCAGACGGAAGAACATATGGCAGGCCGCCGTCACGCGCGGATTCCACTCCACCGCCAGCAGCGGGCTGCGCGTGTGCTTGACGCAGTAGCGCGCCAGCGAGCCGGCGCCCAGGCCCAACATGCCGATGGCTTCTTCCTTGGGCGGCTCCAGGAACAGCAGCCAGGCCATCATCTGGGCGGTGTATTCGAGCACCAGCTCCGACGGATTCTTGATGCGCATGGCGCCCTGGACCCAGACGGTGTTGAAGTGCAGATAACGGACGCCGTCCACCTCGGACAGGGTCGGCTGGTCCAGCTCGGAAGGAAAGTTCGATTTGTGCATGGCGGCGATTGTAGGACGGACGCCGCCCTTGCGTCAGGCGCCCGACCATGGCGCTAGGCCGCCTGCCTGACGCCCCCGCCCTCCCAGATGCGTTCCAGCAGTTCCGCGCGCGACGCTTCCGCCTGCAGGCTGGCTGCCAGGCGCAGCACCCGCTTCAGATACAGATGCGCATCGCACTCCCAGGTGACGCCCAGGGCGCCATGGACCTGGATGGCGCTCTGCGCGGCGCGCCGGCCTGCTTCGGCCGCCAGCAGCGGCGCGAAGAGGCTGTCGCGTTCCGCCGTGGCGGCGCCCGCATCATGCGCCGCGACTGCCGCGATGCCCGCCAGTCTGGCGTCGTCCAAGGCCATCCAATCTTCGGCCAGCCGATGCTTGATCGCCTGGTTGGCGCCAATGGCGCGGTCGAACTGGCGGCGCTCGCGCGCATGGGCCGCGGCCATTTCCAGCGCGGCCGAGGCCGCGCCCAGCAGTTCGGCCGAACGCAGCAGGCGCAGCCGCGTGCGCAACCGCTCCCAGGTTCCAGCCTCGACCTCCAGTTCGACGCTCTCCAGCACCCGCGGACGGACCACGCGCGCCACGGGCATCGTCGGATCGAGTCCGGCGGAACCGGACACTGGCGCTGACACCTCCAAGCGCAGGTGGGTGGCGTCCAGGCGCCGCGCCGCCAGGACGCGCACGCCCTCGCCCGCGCCTTCGATAAAAGCGGAGCCGTCGGGACGCATGGCGGCGTCGGCGAAATACGTATCGCCCGCCATCACGGCGCCCGCCCATTGCGCGGCCAACCCTGCCGCTCCCGCCGCGCACAAGGTCGGCAGCACCACCATATTGACCGCCAGCGGCAGGCTCAGCAGGTGCCGCCCGGCGGCTTCGGCCACGATCCAGGCTTCACGCATGCCCAGTCCCAGCCCGTCCTGCGCGGCCGGCGCCAGCAAGGCGGGCCAGCCCTGGGCGGCGATCTCGCGCCACTGCGCCAGGCGCGCTTCATAGGGCTTGCCGGCCGCGGCGCGGGCCACGGATGGCGGATGGCGGTCGGCCAGAAATCGCCGGGCCGCGTCGTCCAGCATGCGCTGGTCTTCGGTCGGATGCAGATCCATGAGGTTCAAGCCTTGGGCAGGCCGAGCATCTGCTCGGCGATGATATTGCGCTGGATTTCGGAGGTGCCCGCCAGTATGGTCTCGGCGCGCGACCACAGGTAGGCGTGCGTCAGTTCGGCGGCATGCGCGTCGGGCGCGCCGTCCGCCAGGCATGCGTCCTCGCCCAGCAATTGCAGCGACAGTTCCAGCAAGCGCTGGTGCGCTTCGCTCCAATGGATCTTGGTGGACGAGCCCTCCGGCCCCGGCGGATCCCCGCGCATCGCGCCGGCCAGCGCGCGCTGCGATTTCAGCGCCAGCACGTGGCTATCGGCCGCCAGCCGCGCCCACTGCTGGCGCACCGCCGCCGAAGACGCCGGCACATGGCCATGGGCATCGGCGCGCAGGGCCAGTTCGCGCACCTCGCTCAGTTCCTGCGCGAAGCGCACCAGCCGCGGGATGAAGTAAGTGCCGCGCTCGAAACTGGCGGCGGCCATGGCTATCTTCCAGCCCTGGTTCGGCTCGCCCAGCAGGCAGTCCTCGGGCACGAACACGTCTTCGAAGAACACCTCGCAGAATTCGGCCTCGCCCGTGATCTGCCGGATGGGCTCGACCCGTACGCCAGGGCTGCGCATGTCGACCAGCAGGAAGCTCAGGCCCCTGTGCTTGGCCGCCTGCGGATCGGTACGCGCCAGCACGAAGCACCACTGCGCGCGGTCGGCGAACGAGGTCCAGATCTTGTGGCCGTTCAGCCGATAGCCGCCGGGCGCGGCCTCCGCCCGTGTGCGCACCGACGCCAGGTCGGAGCCGGCGCCCGGCTCCGAATAGCCCTGGCACCAGACTTCGCGGTTCGACAGAATGCCGGGCAGGAAACGGCGCTTCTGCGCCTCGCTGCCGAAATGCAGCAGGGTCGGCGCCAGGATGCCGTGTCCGATCAGGTTCACGCCTAGCGGCGCGCCGCAGCGCGCGTGCTCTTCGTGGAACACCGCCTGCCGCGACAGCGGCAGGGCGCGGCCCCCGTGCTCCTTGGGCCAGCCCAGCCCGGACCAGCCGTTGGCGCACAGGGTGTCTTCCCACGCGCGCCTGAAATCCAGGCTGCGCGGCTCGGCCCCGCCCGGCCAATCCTTGACGAAACGGGCGTAGGCCGATGCCAGCCAGCCGCGCAGGTCCAGGCGGAATGCCTGGTCTTCCCGCGCGGCGCTTTCCAACTGCGTCATGCCATCACTCCAGGCGGATGTTCGAGTCGCGCGCGACCTTGGCCCAGGTGGTCACGTCCTGGCGGATGAAGGCGGCGAAAGTCTTGGGGTCGCTGCCGATGATGTCCAACCCCAGGCCGGTGAACTGCGCCTTGACGTCGGGCTGCTGCAGGATCTGCGCCAGGTTGCTGTAGATCTTGTCCACCACCGGCTGCGGCGTGCGCGCCGGCGCCACCAGGCCCAGCCAGGGCATGGCCGAATAGCCCGGCAGGCCCGAGGCCGCCACCGTCGGCAGGTCCGGCACCGAGGCCGAAGGCTGGGCGGTGGTCACCGCCAGCACGCGCAGCTTGCCGTCCTTGACGAAGGGGCCGGACGAGGCCCAGGCGTCGAACATGACTTGCAGGCGGCCCGCCACCAGATCGTTGAGCGCCGGCGCGCTGCCCTTGTACGGGATGTGCGTCATCTGCACGCCCGCCATGCTGTTGAAGAGTTCGGCCTCCAGATGGGTCGAACTGCCCGTGCCGACCGAGCCGTAGCTGACCTTGCCCGGATTCGCCTTCAGGTAGGCGATCAGTTCGCCCACATTCTTGGCCGGCACCGAGGGATGCACCTCCAGCACGTGCACCACCGAGGCCACCTGGCTGATGGGCGCGAAGTCCTTGATCGGGTCGTAGTTCACCTTGGCGTAAATGCTAGGCGCGATGCCCAGCGACGAGGCCGCCATCAGCAAGGTATAGCCGTCGGGTTCGGCGCGCGACACGTAGTCGGACGCGATCATGGTGCCGCCGCCCGGCTTGTTCTCGACGATCACCGGCTGACCCAGCTTGCCGCTGAGCTTTTCCGCCAGCAGGCGGCTCATGATGTCGGTCGCGCCGCCTGGCGAGAACGGCACCACGATGCGTATCGGGCGGTTGGGATAGCTGTCCTGGGCCATGGTCTGGCCCGTGACGCCGATGCAAGCCAGCGCGACGCCGGCCAATAGCTTCTTCATCATGCTTGTCTCCTCCTGGGGTGCATTGCGCGCTTGGCGCTACGGGGTTGCGGGCAGGATCAGCGCGTCCAGTACCGCGACGCCTTGTCCCGCCTCTTTGATCAGCAATGGATTGACTTCGATTTCCGCCACATGCGCGGGCGCGGCAAGCAGGGCATTGCCCACCGCCACGATGCTTCTGCACGCAGCCGCCACGTCGGCTTGGGGCTTGCCGCGGTAGCCGTCCAGCAGCGCGTAGGCCTTGAGTTCCTGCAGCATTTGCAGCGCGATGTCCTCGTCCACCGGCAGCAGGCGATGACTGGTGTCCTGGTACAGCTCGGTCAGCACGCCGCCCAAGCCCACGGTCAGCACCGGGCCGAAGACGGGATCGCGCGTGGCGCCGACGATGATCTCGGCCACGCCGCGTTCCATCTTCTGCACCATCGCGCCGTCGATGCGTGCGTCGGGCTGCGCCGCGGCCGCGGCACGCGTTACTTCGGCAAAGGCGCGGCGCACGGCCTCGTCGTCGGCCAGGTTCAGCGCCACGCCGCCCGCCTCGGTCTTGTGCGCGATGTCGGCGCTCAGGATCTTCAGTGCCACCGGATAACCGGCTGCACGCGCTTGCGCGACGGCTTCGTCCGCATTGACGGCCGCGCCCACCCGCGCTTGCGGCAAGCCAAAAGCGGCCACGTATTCGCGCGCGTCGGCTTCGTTGCAGGGCAAGGCCGGAACGGCGGCCGCGGCCAGGTCCGGCGCCGCCGCGATGCGTTTGGCGCCGCGCGCCTCGCACCACAGCAGGTAGGGTGCCAGCGCCGCGACCGCCAGGCCCAGGTCCTCGAACACGGCCACCTCCGCATCGCGCAGAGCGGCGCGGCTCTGGGCCAGGCCGGTATCGATGGCGACGAACAGCCGTTGATGCCGGCGCGACACATCCGTCAGCGCGTCGGCCATGCGGTCCAGCATATAGCCGGGCGCGTACACGACCACCGCGTCGATCGCGTCGGTCGTGGCCAGCGCCTCCAGCACGGTGTGCACGAAAGCCGGATCGTTGACCACGTTGCCGGTAACGTCCACCGGATTGCCGACCATGCCGTAATCGGGAATACCGCCGCGCAGCACCGCCTGCAGGTCAGGCGGCAGGTCAGGCAGGTCCAGCCCCGCGCCGATGAACTTGTCCGCCAGGATCGCGCCCAGCGCGCCCGACATGGTCAGCACCGCGACGCGCTTGCCCGCCGTGCGGTGCCGCAGCGTGGCCAGGCTGGCCAGGTGCGCCATCTGCGCGAAATCATTGGCCTCGATCACATTCAACTGGCGAAACGCCGCGCCGTACACGCGCCGGTCTCCGGCCAGCGCCGAGGTATGCGACTGCACCGCCTGCGCACCCTTGTCCGTGGTGCCGGCCTTCAGTGCGATCAGCAACTTGCCCTGGCGCTCCAGTTCGCGGCAGGCGCGTATGAAGCGTTCGCCGTCGCGCAGCTGCTCGATGTAGCCCAGCACGATTTCCGTCTGCGGATCCGCCGCCAAGTACTCCAGGTATTGCGAGAAATCCAGGCAGGCTTCATTGCCGGTATTGATGAAGTGCGAGAACGGCAGGTCCAGCCGGCGCGCGATCGCGTAGACCGCCGCGCATACGTTGCCGCTCTGCGTCAGCAGGCTGACCTTGCCCGGTCCTGTCTGCGCCGGCGCGGTCTTGAAGACCGAGGCGAACGCCGTGTGGGCCTGCGTGTTCAGGTTGGCGAAGCCCATGCAATTCGGACCCGCCACGGCCATGCCGCTTTCAGCCACGAAGGCCTCCAGTTCATCCTGCAGGCGCGCGCCCTCGCCGCCCGCTTCGGCAAAGCCCGCGGCGTAGACGATGGCGGCGCGCACGCCCTTGGCGTGGCAACGGCGCAGCATGGGTGTGACGTCCGCGGCCGCGATGGCCAGCACCGCCAGGTCCACCGGCTCGGGCACGGATTCAATGTCAGGCCAGCAGCGGCGGCCGAACACTTCCTGGTACTTGGGATTGACGGGATAGATGCCGCCCGCGTAGCCGAAGCGCGTCAGCAGCTCCAGCGGCATGCCGCCGATGCGCCCGGCGTTGGCGCTGGCGCCGATCATCGCGATGGAGCGCGGATCGAGCAAAGGGTCCAGAGACGGGGTCATGCTGCCTCGCCCTTCTTATTGCGCTGGATGGCCTGCGCCAATCCGCGTTCGCGCACAGCCTGGAATTCCTCGCTCAGATGCGACAGCTGGTGCGTGTCGAAATGCGCCGACAAGGCGGTGCGGAAACCCTGCGCGTCGGCCGTGCGGTTCAGCGAACGCTTGATGAGGCGCAGGCCAAAGGGCGGTGCCTGCGCGATGCGCTGCGCCAGCGCCAGGGTCGCGGCGTCCAGCTCGGCTTCGGGCACCACGCGGTTCACCATGCCGATGCGCAGCGCTTCCTGGGCGTCGACCTTTTCGCCGGTGTAGAGCATTTCCTTGGCCTTGCGCAGACCCATGACCCAGGGATGGATCAACACCTCGGTCGCGGCCGCCGCCAGCGTGTGGCCCACCGGATCGGAAAAGTATGCGGTGTCGGAACACACCACCAGGTCGCACATATTGGCAATCATGAAGCCGCCCGCCACGCAGGCGCCCTGCACCTGGGCCACCGTCGGCTTGGGAAAGTCCCAGATGCGCATGCAGTAGCCGTAGTAGCGGCGCGACTCGTACTCCCAGCGCTCTTCCACCGTGAAATCGGCGCGCTTGGCCTGCGCTTCCTTCAGGTCGTGGCCGGCGGAAAAGTGCGCGCCGCGGCCGGCCAGCACCACGACCCGCACCGAGTCGTCCTGTTCGGCGCGCGTCAGCGCGTCGTCCAGTTCATCCAGCATCTGCTGGCTTTGGGCGTTGCGCGCGGATTCGCGCGCCAGGCTGATGCGGCATACCGAGTCGTGCCGCTCGACGGCCAGGGTGGCGTATTCCATGGTCTCCTCGTCCTTGTTCTGCCGCGCCTTGAAAGGCGGCGCGGTCGACTGGATTGAATTAACGCACTCGGAATCCTAAAATACAAAATATTCAATCAATATTTCCCACATTATGAACAACAGTGGTTCCACAGGCGGTACCCAAAGCATGCGGCGCGCCCTGGGCCTGCTGCGCGTGCTGGCACAGCATCAGGAAGAAGGCATAGACCTGCAAGGCGTGATGGCCGAGGCCGGGCTGGAGCGCTCCACCGCGCACCGGCTGCTCAGCTGCCTGCTGGAGGAACAGTTCGCCGAACGCGACGCCCAGACCCGCCGCTACCGCCTGGGGGTCGATTCCATGCAATTGGGATTCGCGGCGCTGCGGCGCACGCCCTTGCTGGACGCGCTGCGTCCGTTCGCACAAAAGCTGGCGCGCCTGTCGGGCGACACGGTGTTCCTGGTGATACGCCAGGGCGACTACGCCCTCTGCCTGCTACGCGAGGCCGGCTCATTCCCCGTGAAGGTATTCACCATCGACCAGGGCGAGCGACGCCTGCTGGGCGTGGGCGCGGGCGGACTGGCATTGCTGGCCACCTTGCCCGACGAGGAAATCGCCGCGCTGTATGCGCGGCATTCCGCCGCTTATGCGCAAATCGGCGCGTCCAGCGCCGCCTTGATGAAATCGGTCAGGCAGGCGCGCGCCGCCGGCTATTCGGAAATCGTGGACACCATCACGCCCGGCGTTTCGGGCGTGGGCGTGGCGTTCCGGGTGTCGGAACTGACTTGGGTGGCTTTCAGCTTCGGCGCGATCAGCAGCCGGCTGGACGCGCCCCGGCGGGCGCAGATGGGCGCGCTGCTGCGCGCCGAATGCGAGGCGTGGGCCCAGGATTACCTGGAAAAATAGAGGCCCCACGCTGCGCGAGCTTGCTGCCCCAAAAGGGGGCGGCCCAGCGGTGGAGCGGCCGCCCCGCTAGCGTGCCGCCGCCCCCCCTGGTGCGTCAGATCCGCTCGAAAATGGCGGCAATGCCCTGGCCGCCGCCGATGCACATGGTCACCAGCGCGTAGCGTCCGCCCACGCGCTGCAGTTCGTGCAGCGCCTTGACGGTGATGATCGCGCCGGTGGCGCCGATGGGGTGGCCCAGGCCGATGCCGCTGCCGTTGGGGTTCACCTTGGCCGGATCCAGCTTCAATTCGCGCGATACCGCGCAGGCCTGCGCCGCGAACGCTTCGTTGGCTTCGATCACGTCCATCTGGTCCACCGTCAGGCCGGCGCGCTTGAGCGCGGCCTGCGTGGCCGGCACCGGACCGATGCCCATGATGTTGGGGTCCACGCCGGCGTGGGCGTAGGCCACCAGGCGAGCCAGCGGCTTGATGCCGCGCTTGGCCGCGACCGAGGCGTTCATCAGCACCACGGCGCCCGCGCCGTCGTTCAGGCCCGAAGCGTTGCCCGCCGTGACCGTGCCATTTTCCTTCTGGAACACCGGTTTCAGCGTCGACAGGTTTTCCGCCGTGACATCGCGGCGCACATGCTCGTCGGTGTCGAACACCACTTCGCCCTTGCGCGACTTCATCACCACCGGCACGATCTGGTCGCGGAAGTAACCCGCGTCGATGGCGGCCGCGGCGCGGCGATGCGATTCCGCGGCCACGGCGTCCTGGTCCTGGCGGCTGATGCCGAACTTGGCCGCCACGTTCTCGGCGGTCACGCCCATGTGCATGCGGCCGAACGGATCCGACAAGGCGCCGGTCATCATGTCCAGCATGACGCTGTCGCCCATGCGCGCGCCCCAGCGCTGCGCCGGCGCGATGTACGGCGCGCGGCTCATGCTCTCGGCGCCCGCGCCGATGGCGATTTCAGCATCGCCCAGCATGATGGTCTGCGCGGCGGACACGATGGCCTGCAGGCCCGAACCGCACAGGCGGTTGACGTTGAAGGCGGGGGTTTCCTTGGCGATGCCAGCGTTCATGGCCGCCACGCGCGACAGGTACATGTCGCGGGGCTCGGTGTTGATGACGTGGCCCACGGCGACGTGGCCGACCTCATCGCCCTTGACGGCGGCGCGTTCCAGCGCGGCCTTGATGACGGTTGCGCCCAGGTCGCACGGCGGCACGTCTTTCAGCGCGCCCCCGAAATCGCCAATGGCGGTGCGGACGGCAGAAGCGACGATGACTTCATTCATGGTGTTTCCTCCTTGTAATGCGTTCCATCATACCGCCGCCGCCCGGCCGTCGCCTCATCCCCAAGGCTTGCGCGCGACGCGCAAGGCGCCATCACCCGATAGCGAAGGGATAGCACCAATGCCCGGATCGATACGGAAGTCATATCATCCACGCCAACCGCCTTTCGGAGCGCCCTCATGGATTTCCGTCATCTGCAGCAGTTCCTGGTCCTGGCCGAAACGCTGAACTTCCACCGCGCAGCCGAAAAGCTGCACATGTCGCAGCCGCCGCTTTCGGTGTCGATACGCAAGCTCGAGGAGATGGTGGGCGTGCCGCTGTTCCAGCGCGGCCGCCAGGGCGTGAAGCTCACCGAAGCCGGCCTGGCGGCGCTGGACGAAGCCCGCCGCGCCCTGTTCCACGCCGAGCAATTCCGGCAGGCGGCGCGCGCGGGCGCCGCGGGCGAAGGCGGCACCGTGCGCATCGGCTTCGTGGGCTCCGCCACGCATGGCGTGCTGCCGCGCATCCTGCCGCCGTTCCGGCAACGCTATCCTGGCGTCACCGTGGTGCTGCGCGAAGCCACCTCGATACGCATCATGCAGGAACTCGAGGAAGACACGCTGGAGGTCGGCATCGTGCGCGTGCCGGTGGCGATGGGATCGAACGTGCGCCTGGCTCCGCTCACGACCGAGAACTTCGCGCTGGCCGTGCCCAAGACGCATCTGCTGGCGCGGCGCGGCCGCATCCGCCTGGCAGACCTGGCCGACGAACCCTTCATCATGTACACCGCCAGCGAAGCCGCCGGCCTGCGCATGGCCGCCATCAACGCCTGCCAGCTGCGCGGCTTCACGCCCCGCATCACGCAGGAAGCGGTGCAGGTGCAGACGCTGCTCAGCCTGGTGGAAAGCGGCCTGGGCGTGGCGCTGGTGCCGGCCGGCGGCCGGCGCTTGCCCGGCACCAACGTGATCTACAAGACGCTGGCCGATTTTCCAGCCGATGCGTCGATCGGCATTTCCCTGGCATGGAACCCCGCCACCGAGCGTAGCGCCACGCGCAACCTGCGCGAAATGGCCAGCCAGGCGTTCCGGGACAAGACCGCGAAATAGGCGGGCCGCTTGCGGCAACACGGCCGCCAGGCTTAGGATGGAGCATGGGTTTTATCCTCACCAGCGATCCGGGAGCGCATCGTGAAGACAGTTGCTGAGATACTCAGGGAAAAAGCCAATCATTCCGTCGTGACGGTTTCGCCCGACGCGTCGGTGTTCGAAGCCGTCAAAATCATGGCGGAACGCAGCATCGGAGCCGTGGTGGTGGTCCAGGGCGATGCCGTGCTGGGCATGCTGACCGAGCGCGACTACGCCCGCAAGATCGTGCTGCAGGATCGCTCCTCGCGCACCACGAAGGTGCGCGACATCATGACCGATTCGGTGTACTACGTCGGCCGCGCGGACACCCGCGAGCACTGTATGGCAATGATGACCGAACGCCACTTCCGTCATCTCCCTGTCATCGAGGACGGCAAACTGATCGGCCTGCTTTCCATCGGCGACCTGGTCAAGGACGTCATGAGCGAACAGAAGTTCATCATCCACGAACTGGAACGCTACATCACCGGCGAACGCGGCTGACGCCGCATCCCGCGCGCCACAGGACTCGCGGCTAGCCGGCCGCGAGCGCCTTGAACGCCGGCACGATCAATCCCAGGCCTGCCGCCAGCAGCAGCACGAACACCATGCGCTTGACGGTCTGCATCGAGCCGGCCGTGCTGTAGCGGCGCGCCACCCAGGTCACGCCGATCACGACCGGCAGCGCCAGCAGGCTCAACCAGAACGACGAGGCCATGAAGGCCCCCTGCCCGGTCACCAGCGCCAGCCGCACGACGGCGTTCAGCGAAAACAGGATCAGCAGGCTGTTACGGATGGCCGCCAGCGGCAAAGGCTGGCGGTACAGGTGATAGACCATGGGCGGCCCGGCGCTGGAAAACAATCCCCCCAGCACACCCGACACGGCCCCGAAGAAGACGAACGATCCGCGCGAGGACACGCTCGCCAGCGGCTGCGCGCGCGCCACCAGCAGCACCGCGCAGCCGAGGATCGTGCAGCCCAGCAGCAACTGCAGCAATACGCTCATGGATCCGCTGATGCAGGCCAGCGCGGCAACGCCCGCCCCGACGCCGACCAGACTGCTGGCCATGGCGGGCCGCATCAGCGACCAGTTCACCTGGGGCTTGGCCCGCGCCAGTGTCACCGCCGCGTTCACCAGCGACAGCACGCTGACCACGTTGGCCACTTCGGATACGGACGCCAGCTGGAACACGCCCGACAGGCCCAGCAGCACCAGCCCGAAGGCGAAGCCCGTCATGGTCTGCGCATAGGTGGCGAGCGCCACGCAAGCGAGGAACAGCAAATATTGGGAAATGCTCATGCTAATGGGTAGAGCCTGACCTGCCTCGGCTCTGCCCGGAGCGGCGCGTTGCGCGGCGCGGGAGCGGATCGACGGGGTACAGCGTAAGGGGTCTGCTTGGGATCTGTTTTTCGCCGGCGATCATAGCACCGGGAGGCCCGTCCACATACTTTGTCACAAATGGATGCGCTCGTGCACCATGCCCCGGGTGACGTGCCGCTATCCTTGCCGCCCTGTGTATCCCTTGCGCCTTTGCTCCCGCCGCGGCCCCCGCCGCGCCGCCTGAGTGCGGCGCGCATGCCCGCAAGAATGACGCCCAAACAGACCACGATCAACACGGTAACGCTGACCTGCTCGACCTGCGGCAGCGCCCAATTCACCAAGCTGGACACCAACGAATACCGCTGCAGCCATTGCCACGCGGTCACGCTGGTCGAAGACAACGTCGCCCAACGGCTGGAGAAGATCCTGCGCGGGATGCAGCAGCCGGCTGCCAAGCCGCAGCTCGGTCCGCGCGCCATCGCGGCGATCGCGGTCGCCGTGGCCGCCGTGTTCGTGGTGCCGCTGGTCGCCTCCATGCTCGGGTCCAAGCCGACCGTCACGCGGCAGCCGCCGGCGCCCCCTCCCATCGACGCCGCGCTGGTCAAGCTGACCGACGTGCAGGAAATCCGCGTCCGCGACCGCACCCAGCTGGTCATGATCATGCGCAACGAGACCGGCAAGAAGATAGACGTGCCGCGCGTCACGGCTTCGTTCTTCCAGGGCGAACTGTCGCTACCGTCGAACTCCGGTTCGGCTCCGGCGCGCTCGCTGCAGCCGGGCGAATACACGCCTGTCACGATCTCCACGCCCAGCCAGGCCTACAGCCGCTACACGCTGCAGGTCTCGCAGCCGAGGCTGGCGCGGGACCGGAACAACGAGGTGGCCGCCAGCAAGGTGCAGCTGGTGCGCAACGATGGAGCCTACCGTCTGGTCGGCCTCCTGAAGAACAACGGCGCCAACGAGGCCAACAGCAGCCAGATCACGGTGATGCTGTACGGCGAGGACGGCAAGCTGATCGGCACCGGCAACGGCTACGGCGCCGCCAGCCCGCTGGCGCCGAACGCGCTGACCTCCTTCGACGTGCGCTGCGAGATGCTGGCCGAAGGCCCGGTCGCGTCCTATGACTACATGGTGCAGAGCGAAAACCCGGCCGTCTCTCCGGCCGCTCCCAAGGAAGAAACGCCGCCCAGCCGCATCGTGCGCGTCAGCCCGGCCGACCCGCGGGTCATCGAACACGTGCGCCTGAGCACCGAGGAACTGCTGGATCCGGGCTTCGCCCTGTTCGACGCCAGCGCGCTCAAGCTGTCGGCTCCGCGCCGCCTGCTTGACGAGATCGAGCGCCCGGTCATGTATGCCGAGCTGGTCAACACCAGCGACCAGTACGTGGTCCTGTCGCCCAAGGCGGACATCTCGCTGTTCGACGGTTCCCGCCGGCTGGAGGTGCGCCAGAGCTGGAGCCTGCCGGCGCGCCTGTACCCTGGAGAACGGGTGCCCGTGGCGCTGACCGGCCGCATCGACCGCTACACCGAGGTCAAGACCGACTGGCTGCCCGCCAAGCGCGCCGCCCTGCCCGGCCCCCGCCCCAAGCTGGCCGTCACGGTCGAGAACACCGAGGCCCAGGTCGGCACTGGCACCCTGAACTTCACCCACCGCTTCCGCTACAAGTACGTGACCGTGCATGGGCGCGTGCGTAACGACAGCCAGGCCGAAGTGGAAAACGTCAGAGTCTGGGTCAGCCTGTACGACGCCCAGGACAAGCTCACCGGCGCGGTCTACCAGGAACTGCGGCTGCCCAAGCTCAAGCCGGAGGAAAGCGCGCCGTTCCAGGTGGACGTAAAGCAATACGGCGGCAATTTCGCGCGGGTGGGCGTGGTGTACGAAGCCGGGCCGCGCTAAGCCGCTGCCCCGGACATACCCGCCCGGCGCCCCTGCCGGGCTTTCCCTTCCTGCCTCGCCCCCCAGGGCGCGCCGCCCCGCGTCGCCCTTAAGCAACAGCTATGGGCTCAAGTCTTATATAAGATATAAGACATTTGCTTGCGTCCCCCTGTTCCCTCTACAATTCGGCGAACAACCCTTCTTCCAACCCGACTTTGAGCAGGCCTCACATGCTGGATAATTACCGCCAACACGTTGCCGAACGCGCGGCTCTGGGGATTCCCCCGCTGCCCCTTACGGCCAAACAAACCGCTGAACTGATCGAACTGCTCAAGAACCCGCCCGCAGGCGAAGAGCAGAACCTGGTCGAGCTGCTGACGCACCGCGTGCCGGCCGGCGTGGACGACGCCGCCAAGGTCAAGGCTTCGTACCTGGCCGCCGTGGCGCTGGGCAAGGAAGCTTGTGCGCTGATCAGCCGTGCCAAGGCGACTGAACTGCTCGGCACGATGCTGGGCGGCTACAACATTGGCCCGCTGGTCGACCTGCTGGACGACGCTGAAATCGGCACCATCGCCGCCGACGCGCTGAAAAAGACCCTGTTGATGTTCGACGCCTTCCATGACGTGAAGGAAAAGGCGGACAAGGGCAACGCCAATGCCAAATCCGTGATGCAGAGCTGGGCCGACGCCGAATGGTTCACCAGCCGTCCGGAACTGCCGCAAAGCCTGACCATCACCGTCTTCAAGGTGCCTGGCGAAACCAACACCGACGACCTGTCGCCGGCTCCCGACGCCACCACCCGCCCCGACATCCCGATGCACGCCCTGGCGATGCTGAAGAACAAGCGCGACGGCGCCGCGTTCGAACCGGAAGAAGACGGCAAGCGCGGCCCGGTCAAGTTCATCGAAGCCCTGAAGGAAAAGGGCCACCTGGTCGCCTACGTCGGCGACGTGGTCGGCACGGGCTCGTCGCGCAAGTCGGCCACCAACTCGGTGCTGTGGTTCACCGGCGAAGACATCCCCTTCGTGCCGAACAAGCGCTTCGGCGGCGTGTGCCTGGGCAACAAGATTGCCCCGATCTTCTACAACACCATGGAAGACGCCGGCGCCCTGCCGATCGAACTCGACGTTTCCAAGATGGAAATGGGCGACGTGGTCGAACTGCGCCCCTATGAAGGCAAGGCCTTGAAGAACGGCGAAGTCATCGCCGAATTCGAAGTGAAGTCCGACGTGCTGTTCGACGAAGTGCGCGCCGGCGGCCGCATTCCGCTGATCATCGGCCGCGGCCTGACCGCCAAGGCGCGCGAAGCGCTGGGCCTGCCGGCCTCGACGCTGTTCCGCCTGCCGAAGGACCCGGCCGATACCGGCAAGGGTCACACCCTGGCCCAGAAGATGGTCGGCCGCGCCTGCGGCATGCCGGAAGGCAAGGGCATCCGCCCGGGCACCTACTGCGAACCGAAGATGACCTCGGTCGGTAGCCAGGACACCACCGGCCCCATGACCCGCGACGAGCTGAAGGACTTGGCCTGCCTGGGCTTCTCGGCCGACCTGGTGATGCAGTCGTTCTGCCACACCGCCGCCTACCCCAAGCCCGTGGACGTCAAGACGCACCACACCCTGCCGGAATTCATCAGCACCCGCGGCGGCGTCTCGCTGCGTCCGGGCGACGGCGTGATCCACTCGTGGCTCAACCGCATGCTGCTGCCCGACACTGTCGGCACCGGCGGCGACTCGCACACCCGCTTCCCCATCGGCATCTCGTTCCCGGCCGGCTCGGGCCTGGTCGCCTTTGCCGCCGCCACCGGCGTGATGCCGCTGGACATGCCGGAATCGGTGCTGGTCCGCTTCAAGGGCAAGCTGCAACCCGGCGTGACCCTGCGCGACCTGGTCAACGCGATCCCGCTGTACGCCATCAAGCAAGGCCTGCTGACGGTTGCCAAGCAAGGCAAGAAGAACATCTTCTCCGGCCGCATCCTGGAAATCGAAGGCCTGCCCGACCTGAAGGTCGAACAAGCCTTTGAACTGTCGGACGCATCCGCTGAGCGTTCGGCCGCCGGCTGCTCGGTGTTCCTGAACAAGGAACCGATCATCGAATACATCAACAGCAACATCGTGATGCTGAAGTGGATGATCGCCAACGGCTACGAAGACGAGCGCACGCTGGGCCGCCGCATCAAGGCCATGGAAGCCTGGCTGGCTGATCCCAAGCTGCTGGAGCCGGACGCCGACGCCGAATACGCCGCCGTGATCGAAATCGACCTGGCCGACGTGCACGAGCCCATCGTGGCCTGCCCGAACGACCCGGACGACGTGAAGACGCTGTCGGAAGTCGCCGGCGCCAAGATCGACGAAGTGTTCATCGGCAGCTGCATGACCAACATCGGCCACTTCCGCGCAGCCTCCAAGCTGCTGGAAGGCAAGCGCGATATCCCGGTCAAGCTGTGGGTCGCCCCGCCGACCAAGATGGACGCCACGCAACTGACCGAGGAAGGCCACTACGGCGTGTTCGGCACCGCCGGCGCACGCACGGAAATGCCGGGCTGCTCGCTGTGCATGGGCAACCAGGCGCAGGTGCGCGAAGGCGCGACCGTCATGTCGACCAGCACCCGCAACTTTCCGAACCGCCTGGGCAAGAACACCAACGTGTACCTGGGTTCGGCCGAACTGGCCGCCATCTGCTCGAAGCTGGGCCGCATCCCGACCAAGGACGAGTACATGGCCGACATGGGCGTCATCAACAAGAGCGGCGACCAGATCTACCAGTACCTGAACTTCGACAAGATCGCGGACTACAAGGACGTGGCTGACGTCATCGAAGTCTAAGCATCAGGCACGCAGCCCCGGCTGCACCGCTTGCCAGACGGCCCCGGAGCGATCCGAGGCCGTTTTTCTTTGCCTGCCTCCCGGGTGGCCCCGCCACCTTGGTCGGAGAATTTCAGGGACGGAACTTTTTCCGCGATACGTTTTCATACAATCGCGGTAACTTGTGACATCCGCTCCCCCAACCCTGCCCCGATCTCCGGAGGAAGACCGCCAATGACCCGGCTTTTGCTGCCGCCCCTGCTATTGCTGGCGCTCGCCGGCTGCGCCACCGCGCCGCCCTCGAATCCCGAGAACATCTGCGCCATCTTTCGTGAAAAGCCGGACTGGCACGATGCCGCCCTGAAGGTGCAAAAAAAGTGGGGCGCGCCGGTGCCGGTGCCCATGGCCATGATGTACCAGGAGTCGTCCTTCAAGCAGGACGCGGTGCCGCCTCGCTATTACTTCCTGGGCTTCATCCCCTGGGGCCGCGTCAGTTCCGCCTACGGCTACGCCCAGGCGAAGGACGAGACCTGGGACGATTACAAGAAGGATGCAGGAGGCTGGGGCTCCAGTCGCGACGACTTCGCCGACGCGCTGGATTTCATGGGCTGGTACATGAACAAGACCCAGCGCATCAATGGCGTGTCCAAGTCGGACGCCTACGGCCAGTACCTGAACTACCACGAGGGCTGGACCGGCTACCGCAACCGCAGCTTCGATCGCAAGGCCTGGCTCAAGACCGTGTCCAAGAAAGTCCAGGCCCGCGCCGACAAGTTCGCCTCGCAGTACAAGGGCTGCGAAGCGGACCTGACGCGCGGCGGCTGGTTCTGGTGAACGCCGCCCGGCCTTAGAAGTCCATGCTCGCGCTGAGCAAGAAGGTGCGCGGTCCGCCCAGCACCAGGTAGCCGTTGCCCGGATAGCCGCCCACCGAGGACCAGTAGTTGCGGTTGGCGATATTGTCCACGCGGGCGCGCAGGGTCACGACGTGGCCGTCCACATCCATCATGTAGCGCAGGCCCGCATCGAAGCGGGTCCAGCCCGGCACCTTGAGCGTGTTGGCGTCATCCGCATAGGACGAGCCGGTGTAGACCACCCGGCCATCCACGGCCAGGCCCGGCACGCCGGGAATATCCCACTCCACGCCCATATTGGCCTGGAAGCGCGGCACGCCGATCACGCGGTTGCCGTCGATGGACGGGTTGCCGGTGGAGATCTGCTTGGCGTCCAGCCAGGTCAGGCCGCCCAAGAGGCGCACGCTCTTGATGGGCTCGCCGTACATCGTGAGTTCCACGCCCTGATGACGGTCCTTGCCCGAGGTCGTCAGCTCGTTGCTGGCGTTGTACATGGCGCGCGGCTTGTCGGTGGAGAACAAGGCCAGTCCCGCCCCCAGGCCATCTCCCTCGTACTTCGCGCCGATTTCCTTCTGCTTGGAGACAAACGGCGGCAGGCTCTGGCCGGCATTGGGCACCGGCTTGCCGCCGGCATTGGCCGGGGCGGTCGGCCCCGCGACCAGCGCCTCAATGTAGTTCGCGTACAGCGAAACGCTGGGCGCAACCTTGACCACGAGGCCCGCGGCGGGCGAATTGTGGCTGGCGTCGTAGGCGCCGTTTTCCTTGCCGGTGTTGTATGCGTAGTCGCGCTGCGACAAGCGCTGATGGCGGATGCCGGCCGTGAGCAGCACCTTGTCGTCCAGGAACGACAGCGTGTCGCCGATGGCGTAGCTGCTCAGGCGGGTGCGGCCCTGCAGCGCCGGATCGTCCAGGTCGTTGCCGCGCAGCGCGGTGGCGCTGAACGGCGGCTGGTCATACGAAATCGGGTTGTAGATGTTGGTGGGATAGGTGTTCTGCCAGTCCATCACATAGGCGTTCTTCTTCTTCAGGTCGAAGAAGGATGCCGACACGACGAACTCGTGGCCCACCGGGCCGGTGCGCACTTTGCCGCGCAGGCCCAGTTCGCCCGTATTCACGCTGTCCTCGCGGGTGTTGTCGAAGCGGTAGAAGGTGCCCGCGCCCGTGCTGCCGTTGGTCAGCGTGACGTTGCCCAGCGAATTCGCTTCGTCGCTGCGGCGCATGCCAAACGCCGCATAGGCGGTCAGCTTGTCGCTGAAATCATGTTCGCCGCGCACGGTGCCGAAGACGTCGCGCTCGTTCGAATAAGACCACGGCTGAGCATAATTGGAGCTGGCGTCGGGCGCGTCCGGCACTTTGGTGACGCCAGCGCCCAGCGTCACGTTGGGACGCGCGCGCTTGAGCTTGTTTTCCTGCCAGCCGATGTCCGCAGACAGGCGGGTGTCGGCCGAACGCCAGTCCAGGCCCAGCGAGACCAGGCTGGTGCGCGAGTGTTCATCATCGATGCCGGTGTCGCCGCTGCGCTGCGCGGCGTTCAAGCGGATGCCGGTGCTGTCGCCGGGACCGAAGCGGCGGGCGATGTCGGTGGACAACTGGAACTGCCCGCCGCTGGACACGCCGGTGGTAACGCGGGTCAGAGGTTCGTTCGGCGCGCGCTTGGGCACCAGGTTGATCACCCCGCCGATGCCGCCGCCGCCGGGCGAGGCGCCCGTCAGGAAGGTCGAAGCGCCGCGCAGGACTTCCACGCGCTCGAACAGCTCGGTGGCGATGTACTGGCGCGGCAGCAGGCTGTAGAGGCCGTTGTAGGCCACGTCGTCCGACCCCAGGATGAAGCCGCGAATGAAGTACGACTCCTGGAAGTTGCCGAAGCCGCGCGCCACGCGCACGCCCGAATCGTTCTGCAGCACGTCGCCCACGCTGCGGGCCTGCCGATCCTGGATCAGTTCATTGGTGTAGCTGGTGATGCTGAACGGCGTGTCCATCACGTCTTGGGTACCGAACAGGCCGATGCGGCCGCCGCGGGCGACCTGCCCGCCGGCAAAGGGTTCGGCCAGGCCGCCGGCCGAGGCGTCGGCGCTGGCCTCGACCTTGATGGCGTCCATGGAAACCACGGAGCCGGTCTGGTCAGACGCGGATTGGGCGTGGGCAACGGGGAGGTAGCACGGCAGCGCGGCGGCCATGCAGGCAAGAGTTCGGATTTTCATGTCGGGGAGTTCGCAGGCAGATATCAAAATCCCGATGGGGTCACGCGCGCACTGGAGAACTTACGGATGCGTCTGGAATGTGCCGGAAGGCCGGGGCCTTGCCGGGCCGGCTGCGCCAAAGGGGACTGGGATTGCTGAGCGCTCATTCTACGGCAAACGGAATCATTCTCATTTATGTTACTTTTTGTTTGAGAATGTCCGTTGCCGGGGCGCCACAGCTGTCGAGCGCGGCGCCCCCCTTCCCGCCAGGCTATCGACCGTCCGCTACGCCTGCGCGGGGGTCGTAGCCGGACGCCGCCATGGCTTCCAACGGGTACAGTGGGCGCGCGCGCCGGCGGAACTCGAACAGCGACCAGTCGGAACTGGTGACGCCAGGGCTGTCGCATTCGACCAGCGCCTGGGAGATCGGCACGAACACCGGCCGGCAATACATGCGCGACTTCACCAGCACGAAACGGGCGCGGGATGGGTCCAACCCCAGGCTTTGGAACACGCCCAGATCCCAGGGCTCGTGGGTCTGTTCGGTCAGCACCAGCTGCGCGGCGCCTATGTCCAGCACCGCGCTGCGGCCCATGCAGGCCAGTTGCCCGGTGTAGGTCGGGCCGGTGATCACATATTCGCCGTTGCTCAGCGCGCGCACGGTGCCGCGCAGCGTGACGGGCTGGGCGCCGCGGCCGATCTCGTCGATGGCGCGCTTGTTACCCACCGGCAGTTCCACCGTGGCGCCGACGCCCGCGCGGGTCAGTTCCGCGACGGCCTCCGGGTCGCAGTACAGCCCGGCCTGGATGCCTTCCAGTCCGGCCTCCAGCGCGGCCATCAACACGTCCAGGGTGTCGCAGGTGCCGCCGCTCATACAGTTGTCGCCATGGTCCAGCAGCAGCACGGGTTTGCTGGCGCCCTCGGCCAGCGCCTTGGCGCGCGCCAGCGACGCGGCCAGTGGCTCGCTGTCGTAGTAGAAGCCGTCGCGCTGTTCCCAGATCAGCGCGGCGACCTCTCCCGCCACGCGCTCCGCCTCGGCGCGGTCGCCGTCGGCGACGGCCACCACGCTGACGCAGGGATACGGGATGTCGGCCAGGCCGAAGCCCGCCAGCACCGATACGCCCAGCGCGCCCGCGGCCTCGGCCTGCCGCGCCGCTTCGACGGCGGCGCGCATGGCCCCTTCGGCCGTGTTGCTGCGCAGGGAATGCGACACCAAGGGCAGGCGGCGCCACGCCATGACCGGCTTGCACTTGCCGTCCATGCCTGCGAACAACAGCCTGCCGGCGTGCTCGCCGGTTTCGTACATGTCGATGTGGGGATAGGTCTTGAAGCTGACGATGACGTCGGCGTTGTCCATCATCTTCTGCGTAACGTTGCCATGCAGGTCCAGCGCCACCGCGATCGGCGCGTCGGGCGCGGCCGCGCGCAGCCGCTCGAGCAGATCGCCCTCGCCGTCGTCGGTGGTCTCCACCGCCATGGCGCCATGCAGGTCCAGCAGGATGACGTCGCAGCCCGGCGCAGCGGCCACGATGCGGTCGCACAATGTGGCGTAGGCCTGGCCGTCGACGCGGCCGCTGGGATAGGCGGTGGCCGAAACCGGCGTGACGAGCTCGGCGCCGCGCGCTTCGGCCAAGTCTATGAACGCCGACATCGCCGTGCGCTTGCCCTTGTTCTCTTCATAGGCCGCCGCCTCGTAGGCCGGGCCGCCGTTGCCGAAGGCGGACAAGGGCGTGGGCACGGGCGAGAAAGTATTGGTCTCGTGATTCAGACGCGCGATCAGCACCTTCATTGCACGCCCCCTTGCGCGAACTGGATACGGCCGCAGCAGCGCAGCATGGCGTGCAGCAGCACATTGCAGCCCGCCTCCAGGTGCTCGGGCTGTGCGTCCTCGATTTCGTTGTGGCTGATGCCGTCCTTGCAGGGCACGAAGATCATGGCGGTCGGCGCCACCCGCGCCATGTAGACGGCGTCATGGCCCGCGCCGCTGATCACGTCCAGCGAATCCAGGCCCAGCGTGCCGGCGCCGTCGCGGATCGCCTGCACCAGCCGGGGCTCGAAGGGCTGCGGCGGGAAGTACACGACCTCCTTGCTTTCGACCTGGAAGCGGCCGGGCTCGGCCAGTTCCTCGCAGGCGCGCGCAAATGCCGCGGCCATGCTGTCCAGCGTGGCGTCGTCGGCCGCGCGCAGGTCCACGGTGAGCGCCACGCGGCCCGGGATCACATTGCGCGAATTCGGGTAACCGTCGATGCAGCCTACCGTGCCGCGCCCGTGCGGCGCGTGCTCCAGCGCAATGCGGTTGACCTCCAGCACCAGCCTGGACGCCGTCAGCAAGGCGTCGCGGCGCAGTTCCATCGGGGTGGGTCCGGCGTGCGCCTCCTGGCCGGTAATGGTGACGTCGTACCAACGCTGGCCCAGGGCGCCTTGCACCGCGCCGATGGTGATGCCCCGATCCTCCAGGATGGGGCCTTGCTCGATGTGTGCCTCGAAGTAGGCGCCGACCGCCCCCGGCCGGGCCGCTTCCGGGCCGGCGTAGCCGATGGCGCGCAGCGCTTGATCCACGCTGACGCCGTCGCGGTCCTGCGCCGCCAGGGCGTGCTCCAGCGTGAAGGCGCCGGCATACACGCCCGATCCCATCATCACGGGCACGAAGCGCGAGCCCTCCTCGTTGGTCCACACCACAACTTCCAGCGGCGCCTCGGTGACGATGCCGCGCTCGTGCAGGGTGCGCAGGACCTCGATGCCGGCGAGCACGCCGTAGTTGCCGTCGAATTTTCCGCCGGTGGGCTGGGTGTCGATATGGCTACCCGTCATGACGGCGGGCAGGTCATCGCGCAATCCTGCCCGGCGCATGAAGATGTTGCCGATGGCATCCACGCGCACGCTGCAGCCCAGCTCGCGGGCCCAGGCGCAGACCAGGTCGCGGCCCTGCCGGTCCAGGTCGCTCAACGCCAGCCGGCACACGCCGCCCTTGTCGGTGGCGCCGATGCGGGCCAGCTCCATCAGCGAGTTCCAGAGCCGGCTGCCGTCGATGCGGATGCCGCTGACGGCCTCCAGTGTGTTCATTTCCATGGTGGTTCCTTGAATCCTTGCTTCCTGTTTCGCCTCGCGGACGGTCCCTAGACGCCCACGCCCAGATATCGGTCCTTCACGTTCTCGTCCGCCATGAAGGCCTGGTTGCTGCCTTGGTAGACGATGGATCCCTGCTCGATGATGAAATGGCGGTCGGCCAGTTGGGTGCAGACCTCCAGGTTCTGCTCCACCAGCAGGATGGTGACGCCGGCCTGCTTGATGGATTTGATCTGCGCCACGATCTCCTCGACGATCACCGGCGCCAGGCCCTCGACCGGCTCGTCCAGCATCAGCACGCGCGGATGGTTCATCAGCGCGCGGCCGATGGCGAGCATCTGCTGTTCGCCGCCGGACAGCTGGCCGCCGCCGTTCCTGCGCCGCTCCTTCAGGCGCGGAAAGATGCGGTAGATGTCTTCCAGCTGCCAGGGCGAATCGCGGCGCATGCCCAGCTTCAGGTTCTCCTCCACCGTCAGCAGCTTGAAGATGCCGCGGTGCTCGGGCACCAGGCAGATCCCCATGGACGCGATCTTGTGCGCCGGCAGCCCGGCGATGTCGCGCCCGCCATAACGCACCGCGCCGCCCTTGGGCGCAATCACGCCGGCGATGGTCTTGAGCGTGGTCGATTTGCCCGCGCCATTGCGCCCGAGCAGGGTGATCACCTCGCCCTGCGGCAGCTCGAGCGACACGCCTTGCAGGATATGGCTCTTGCCGTAATAGCTGTGTATGGCGTCGACATGCAGCATCATGCCCGGCCTCCCGTGATCATGTTGCCCAGGTACGCGGCGCGCACCCGCTCGTCGCTGCGGATCGCGTCGGGCGCGCCTTCGACCAGCACGCGGCCCTGCTGCATCACCGTGATCGTGTCGGAGATGTCCATCACGATGTTCATGTTGTGCTCGATCAGCACCACCGTGTGGTCGTCGCGCAGGCTGCGGATCAGCCGCTTCATTTCCTCCAGGTCGTCCACGCCCATGCCGGAAGTCGGTTCGTCCAGGAAGATGGCGCGCGGCCTGGCCGCCAGCGCCATGCCCACCTCCAGGCGCCGCTGCTGGCCATGCGACAACGCGCCCGCCGCAATCCCGGCCAGCCGCGACAGGCCCAGCCGTTCCAGCGCCGCGTCGACGACCTCGTGTTGCGCCCGGGGGCCCGTGGGCGGATGCCAGCAATCGAAGGCGCCGGCACGATGCGCGCCCTGCGCCGCCAGGCGCAGGTTCTCCCGCACCGACAGGTTGGCGAACAAGCTGGTGACCTGGAACGAGCGCGCGATGCCGCGCTGCACGCGCTGGAAGTCGGCCTCCTGCGTGACGTCCTGGCCGTCGAACACAATGCTGCCTTCGCTGGTGCGCAACGTCCCCGTCAGGATGTGGAACAACGTGGTCTTGCCGGCGCCGTTGGGCCCGATCACGGAATGCACCGTGCGCGGCCGCACCTGCAAGTCCACCCCATGCAGCGCCACGAACTTGCCGAAGCGCTTGACGATGCCGCTGGCTTTCAGCAGCGGCGCGGAATTTTCCTGGTTCATGCGCTGCCCTCCTTGGCGGCCGGCTCCCCGCCGGCAGGCTTGCGCCGCAGCGCCAGCCAGATGCGTACTCCCAGCCCCCACAAGCCCTTCTGCATGAACAGGCTGACAGCTATCAGCAGGAAGCCCAGCAGCATCAGCCAGCGCGGCCACAAGGTGGAGAGCCAGTCCGCGAACAACACGTAGAACGCGGCGCCCAGCACCGAGGCGAACAGGTTGCCGGTGCCGCCGATCACCGTCATGACCAGGATCATCTCGCTGCTGTGGTATTCGATGCTGGACAACGGCGCGATGCCGGTCATCATCGCCAGGAAGGCGCCGGCCAGCGCCGTGACCGCGCCGGAAATGGCGAAGGCCGACAACTTGAACAGGCGCACGTTGTAGCCAACCGCCATGGCGCGCGCCTCGTTGTCGCGGATCGCCAGCAGGGTGCGGCCGAACACCGAATTGGTCACCCGCAGCAACAGCCAGAACACCACCAGGAAGCACACCGCCACGAAGGCATAGAACTGCCAGGGCGTAGCCAGCGGCATGAGTTCCATGCCGGCGACGGAAAATGCCGGACGCGGCACGTCCAGCAGGCCATTGTCGCCCCCGGTCAGGTCGGGCAGGCTGTATGCCAGGAAGTAGAACATCTGCGCGAAGGCCAGCGTCAGCATCACGAAGTAGGTGCCGCGCTGGCGGATTGCGAACCAGCCCACCAGCGTCGCCCCCAATGCGCCCACTACCATCGCGGCCAGCAGCGCCAGCGGCATGGGCAGGCCGGTGCGCGTCAGCAGGATGCCGACGGCATAGCTGCCCAGGCCGAAGAAGATGCCCTGGCCGAACGACAGCAGGCCGGTGAATCCAAGCAGCAGGTTGCAGCCGAGCACCGCCAGGGAATAGATCAGCACTTCCGTGGCCAGCGAACCCGACTGCATGCACAGCGGCAGCAGCAGGACCACGGCCAGCGCCAGCAGCAACTGGGCGTGAGATTTCAAGCGCGTCATCATCCTCTCCCCATCAGGCCGTGCGGACGCAGCAGCAGCACTGCCGCCATCGCCACATAAATCATCAGCCGCGCGCCTTCCGGCCACAATGTGCTCATTACGCTCTGCACCACGCCGATAAGCAGGCCGCCGACCAGCGCGCCGAAGAAGCTGCCCATGCCGCCCACCACCACGATGACGAAGGCGATGCCCAGCGCCTCGATGCCCATGAAGGGCTCCACGCCGCGGATCGGCGCGGCCAGCACGCCTGCCAGGGCCGCGGTCGCCGCGCCCAGCGCGAACACCAGGCTGAACATGCGGAACACGTTGATGCCCAGCATGGACACCATTTCGGTGGATTCGCTGCCGGCGCGCACCGCGCTGCCCAGCCGCGTGCCTTCCAGCACGTACCAGAGCAGCAGCGAGAAGACCGCGGTGAAACCGATCACGAACAGGCGGTACTTGGGATAGATGAAGCTGCCCCACATGACCACGCCCTGCAACGCGGACGGCGCGGCGACGTTGTCGCCTATCGGGCCCCAGATGACGATGACCAGTTCCTGCAATACCAGCGCCAGGCCCACGGTGATCAGGATGTGGAACTCGTGCGCCTGTGCGTAGACGTGGCGCAGCAGCACTTTTTCAGTCACCCAGGCGAATGCCCCCACCAGCAGCGGCACGATGGCCAGCGCCAGCCAGAAGTTCAGGCCCCACTGGATGGCCTGGAAGCAGAAGTAGGCGCCCAGCAGATAGAACGCCCCGTGGGCGAAGTTCACGAAGCGCAACAGACCGAAGACGATGGACAGGCCGACTGCCAAAAGGAAGTACAGCATGCCTACCCCGATCCCATTGATGATCTGGAGGAGATAGACGTTCATTGAAATGCCCGATGGAGGAAACGAAAGGCCGCGGGGCTTGCGGCGACCACGGACGCGGCG
>NZ_JCBAMT010000038.1:0-60247 GCF_059760445.1 Achromobacter sp. D7-1
CCCCGCGTCCGAGAGGACGCGGGGTTTTTTTATTCGGGTTTTTGCTGGCTCACATGGGGCTTGGCAAGCCCGAGTCCGGGTAGGACAATCTTTGCCATTACCGGCTTGCGCAGTCCGCCGGATCCGTAAATGCTGAATTTGGCCGTGGCAATGCCACGAAAAGGGGAAAGCATGAAAACGGCATCTGTAGTTGCTGCGCTTTGCCTGGGAGCGTCGCTGCTGGGGGACTCTGCCTTGGCAGCCGATGTTTCAGGGGGCGCGACCATCGTGCCCATTGCTGGCGGCCTGCCGGCGGGATCTTTCGATATCAAGACCGATGCGGCGTCAATCTTCCTGGAGCGTGCCGTCCTGTTCAAGGAAAACGGATGGTTCACCAAGGACAAAGAGGTGGCCATTACGGCGAAGATGAGCATAAATTCCAGGAAACGGAATAGTTCATCCACGACGCTGACCATTAGCCGCGTCTACAAATTCGACGTTAAGACCTATGACGATGGACGGGTCGAAATCCCGATCAAGAGTCTCCCTCTGTTGGATACTTTCAACTTGAGCGGGGAAGATTATCTGGTGACCAGCATCGTGATGGATCTCTTTCTCAGCAAGAAAAAGGAAAAGACCGATTTCACCAAGACGCTGGAAACCGTTATTGAGGTCAGCAAGAGAATCCCCATTCCTGTCAATCCGTACGCGGAGTACGCATCTGTCTTCGGCGATTCATTCAGTCAAGTCGTCGAGCGCGCAATTCAGGAGGGAGCGGATACGGTGCCGTTCGCGAGTTTCGGGTTGCGCTTTCTGCAGGGAAGCACATCCGCTGCCTATACTGAAAAACCGGGTATTCATGCCATCGTGATTGCGGGCAAGGCGCAGGAGCCGGGGGTGCTGCCGCTGGAAAAACTCGACGGCAAGAGCCTGGCTTACGACGAGATCGCCGGATTGTCCTACGCAGGAAATCGGGTCAAGAATAATCACATCATCGTCAGGGTCACGGCCAGCACCGACCCCTGGAAATCCCTGGCGTCTTCCAAAGACACATTGGAACGGCTGTATGCCGAAGGCAAAGGCGCGCTCGATTTCTCGAAAGCGCAGGGCATATCGGCACCGAATCTGGCGGCGATCATCAAACGCCAGGACGCGTCGGACACTTTCATACTGTCCTCGGCCGAGACGGCGCAGTTCGAATCCGCGATCAAGGAATTCAACAACATTCGTGCATCTTCGGTCTTTCAGTTTTGACGACTGTCGCCAAGGATGCCGAGGGCGCTGGCAGGCTTTATGCCGCCAGCGCTTCGCGCGCAATCAGTTCGCGCTTGCGGTCTATGCCCCAGCGGTAGCCGGCCAGCGAGCCGTCGGTGCGGACCACGCGGTGGCAGGGGATGGCCAGCGCGATGTTGTTGGTGGCGCAGGCGCGCGCCACGGCCCGCACGGCGCGTGGCGAGCCTATGCGTTCGGCGATGTCGGTGTAGGTGGCGGTCTCGCCCACGGGGATCTCGCGCAGCGCTTGCCACACCTGGCGCTGGAAGGCGGTGCCGCGCACGTCCAGCGGCAGGTCCAGGCCACGCGAGGGATCTTCGACGAAGCCGACCACGGCCGCGACCCAGCCTTCGAACTGCGCGTCGGCGCCGATCAGGCGGGCGGCCTTGAAGCGGTCCTGCAGGTTGCGCACCAGTTGCTCGGGATCTTCATGCAGGGCGATCTCGCAGATGCCGGTGTCGCTGGCCGCCACCAGCAGTGCGCCCAGGGAGCATTGCGCCACCGCGAAGCGGATCTCCACGCCCTGACCGTTCTTGCGGAAGGCGGTGGGGGTCATGCCCAGGATGGCGGGGGCGGCTTCGTAGAAGCGGCCGCTGGAATTGAAGCCGGCGTCGTACATGGCGTCGGTGACACTGGCGCTCTGCTTGAGCTGCTGCCGGGTACGGCCGGCGCGCAGGGCGTCGGCGTAGGCCTTGGGGGTGATGCCGGTGGCCGCCTTGAAGACGCGGTGGAAATGGAAGCGGCTCATGCCGGCCTGCTCGGCCAGCGTGGACAGGTCCGGCGGCTGCTCGGCTTCCAGGGCGCGGCAGGCGCGTTCGATGGCGGCGGCGTGCTGTTTGCTCAGGGCGGCGGCTTGGTTCATGGAAAAGCTCCTGTTGCGCGTGGATTTGCGCGCTTGGACTTATCGTCTCAAAAGCCTGCCGCCGCCGCACTCCGTATATTGCGCGGCGGCCGCGCGGGGCGGCTACGCGGGCGCGTAGGCGTCGAGGAAGCGCCGCAACAGGCCGCCGGCCACGGGGGTGGCGCGGACATTGGCGGACAGCCCCGGGACGTCCAGGTTTTCAGCCGCGTAGCGGCGGCCGAAGCGTTCCAGGTGGGCGCGGATGAAGTCAGGACCGAATTCGGGGTGGAACTGGGTCGAGAACACGTTGCGGCCGATGCGGATCATCTGGTGCTCGTCCAGGTCCGAGCGCGCCAGTACGGCGGCGCCGGGGGGCGGTTGCAGCACGGTCTGCGCGTGCAGCATCTGGGCGGGAAAGGTGGGCGGCAGTCCGGCCAGCAGCTTGTCGCCGGCGGCGGGCGGCAGCAGTTCGACCGTCTGGGTGCCGACCTCGCGTCCGGCGGGGTTGTAGCCGACCTTGCCGCCCAGGGCGTAGGCCAGGAGCTGGTGGCCGTAGCACACGCCGAACATGGGCAGGCCGGCCGCGGCGGCTTCGCGCAGCCAGGCGGCGGTGTCCTCGCTCCAGGGTTCCTTGTCGGTCACCATGGCGGGCGAGCCCGTGATCAGGGCGGCGCGATAGCGGGCGGGGGCCTGCGGCCGCTTGCCTTCGTGCACGGGCACGATTTCCATGGCCTCGGCGCTCAGGCCGGCGGCCTGCGCGAGTTGTTCGGCATAGCCGCCGAACTGGCTTTTGAGCGTATCGTCCGGATCGCCGGTGTGCAGGATCAGGACGGGTAGAGCGGAGGGTATTGCAGCGGTCATTGGAGGCTTGTGCGTAAAGGATGCGGGCGCCGGGTTCCACAGGGATTTCCACCGCCAGCGCACATCATAATCCAGCGCTCCGGTCCGCGACTCAAGCGCCTTTCCCGTTCCGTCCCGGAAATACGTACAATTCCGCTCACATACTCATCCTTTCGGGCGAACAAAGACTATGTGGATCTGGCTGGGACTGGCCGCGCTGGCCCTGATCGGGGAACTGGCGACGGGGACTTTCTATCTGCTGCTGGTGGCCCTGGGCCTGGCGGCAGGCGGCGTGGCCGCATGGTTGGGCGCGGGCCTGGAGTGGCAACTGGTGGGCTGCGGCATCGTGCTGCTGCTGGGCCTGCTGGTCCTGCGCAAGACGCGCGTGCTGAAAAAGCGCGAGGTCGATTCCGCCCGCAATGCCGATGTGAACCTGGACATCGGCCAGACCGTGTCGGTCGAGGCCTGGTCCGACCAGGGCACCGCGCGCGTCTGGTACCGCGGCGCGCACTGGCAGGCGGAGCTGGCCCAGGGCCAGGCGCCGGTGGCTGGCGAACAAACCATCATCGAAATGCGCGGCTCGATTCTGGTGCTGGCCCCCAGGGGCACGCCGGGATCGGCCTGATCAGCGCCGACCCGCCGCGGGCGGGGCCGGCAGCGGGCGTCCGTGTTTTCGGGCTATTCCCGCGAGTGTATTTACCAGAAGGAGAGGCTCCGAATCATGATGATCGATACATCCACCATCGTCCTGCTTGTCATCGTCGCGTTGGCGATACTGATAGTCATCAAGGCCATCGCCATCGTGCCCCAGCAGCACGCCTGGGTGGTCGAGCGCCTGGGCAAGTTCGACCGGGTCTTGTCGCCCGGCGCGGGCTTTGTCATCCCGTTCATCGAGCGCGTGTCGTACAAGCATTCGCTCAAGGAAATCCCGCTGGACGTGCCCAGCCAGGTTTGCATCACGCGCGACAACACGCAGCTGCAGGTCGACGGCGTGCTGTACTTCCAGGTGACCGACCCGATGCGCGCCTCCTACGGTTCGTCGAACTACATCTCGGCCATCACGCAGCTGGCGCAGACGACCCTGCGTTCGGTCATCGGCAAGATGGAGCTGGACCGCACCTTCGAAGAGCGCGATTCCATCAACAGCAACATCGTCGCTTCGCTGGACGAGGCGGCGCTGAACTGGGGCGTGAAGGTGCTGCGCTACGAGATCAAGGACTTGACCCCGCCCAACGAGATCTTGCGTTCGATGCAGGCCCAGATCACCGCCGAGCGTGAAAAACGCGCCCTGATCGCGGCCTCCGAAGGCCGCCGCCAGGAGCAGATCAACATCGCCACCGGCGAGCGCGAAGCCGCGATTGCCCGTTCCGAAGGCGAAAAGCAGGCGCAGATCAACCAGGCGCAGGGCGAGGCCGCTGCGGTGTTGGCGATTGCCGAGGCCACCGCCAAGGCCATCACCCAGGTGGCCGACGCCGTGCGCCAGCCCGGCGGCATGGAAGCCGTGAACCTGAAGGTCGCCGAGCGCTACGTCGAGGCGTTCGGTAACGTCGCCAAGGAAGGCAACACGCTGATTCTGCCGGCGAACCTGGCGGATGTGGGCGGCATGATTGCTTCCGCCATGACCATCGTGAAGTCCACCCGCAACAGCTGATAACCGCGTCTGGCGGCGCCTGGCGATGATCGCTCCCGTTAACTTGCTTTTGATAGCGGCATTGGCGGGAGTGCTTGCGCTGTGCGTGCTGGGGTCCCTGGCCCGCAGCGGCATGGCGGGCATCAAGGAGGCGATACGCGCCAACCTGCTGACGCTGGCGGCGTTCGGGCTCTATGCCTTCCAGGTCACCGAGGCGCCGTTGTGGGTGTCGGTGATCGCCAGCAATACCGCCGTGGTCCTGGCGCTATGCGCGTATTACACGGGATTGCGCCGGCTGGTGGGCCTTACCGTGCCCAGGCGCCTCATGGCGCTGGCTTCCAGCGCAACGTTGCTGGTGCTGGCGTTCTACACCTACATCGAACCCGAGGTCGGACCTCGCATGGTGGTCATGTCCGGGCTGATGTTCGGGTTCATGGCGGCCATCGCCATGACGGTCAAGCGCGGCATGCCGATGAACCGGTCCCGCTACAGCTACCATTTCGTGCGCGTGGTGGCGCTGGTGTCCGCGGCGGTGTGCGCGGCGCGCGCCGCCGTCTACCTGTTCGATATCGCGACGGCGCAGGCCCTGCTGCAGCCCACGGCGTGGAACATCGCGTTCATGACGCTGGGCGTGCTGACGATGCCATGCCTGACCCTGGGCACCATCATGATCATCCACGACCGGATGCTGGCGGACCGCGAACAGGAGGCCAGCACGGATTTCCTGACGGGCCTGATGTCGCGCAAGGCGTGGTGGCTGCAGGCCGAGCGCTATTGCGCCCAGGCCTTGCGCACGCGGCGGCCGCTGACGCTGCTGTTGCTGGACATCGACTATTTCAAACGCATCAATGATACTCACGGCCATGCGGCCGGCGACGCGGTGCTGCGGCATTTCGGCCTGCTGGCCACCGCCACGCTGCGCACCGGCGACCACGTCGGGCGGGTCGGCGGCGAGGAATTCGCGGTGCTGTTTCCCGACATGCGCAGCGATGCGGTGATGGACGTGGCGGAGCGCCTGCTGGATTCGGTGCGGCGCACGCCCTGTGCGCACGGTGGCAGCACTATTTCCTATACCTTCAGCGCCGGCGTGGCGGACTGGATGCCCGGGGAGAGCCTGCAGGCATTTTTCGAACGTGCCGACCGCAAGCTGTATGCGGCCAAGGCTGCAGGGCGCAACCGCATCACGGGCCCGGGGCAGGAGGCTGAGCGCCAGCCGTTGCCCGAGGCCGCCTGAATCAATCGTCCTTGCTCTTGCGCGGGGCGCGGGTGTCGTGCTTCATGATGCGTTCCTTTTCGCGCTGCCAGTCTTTTTCGCGCGCGGTGTCGCGCTTGTCGAACATCTTCTTGCCGCGGCCCAGCGCGAAGTCCAGCTTGATGCGCCCGTTCTTGTAATGCAGGTTGAGCGGCACCAGCGTGTAGCCGCGCTGCTCGACCTTGCCGATGAGCTTGCTGATTTCCTCGGCCTTGAGCAGCAGCTTGCGCGTGCGCATGGCATCGGGGTGGATATGGGTGGAGGCCGTGGGCAGGGGGCTGACGTGCATGCCCAGCAGGTACAGCTCGCCGTCGCGCACGATGACGTAGCTTTCCTTGAGCTGCACGCGGCCATCGCGGATCGCCTTGACTTCCCAGCCTTGCAGCACCAGGCCGGCCTCGTAGCGGTCTTCGATGAAATAGTCGTGCGTGGCCTTGCGATTGTCGATAATGCTCATAAAGCCCTTGTGCCTGGGTGCCGCAGCCTGCCGCGAGGCGTGTTCTGGCCCCAGGTCGTGTTGTGCCGGTAAAATCGTGCCATTCTAGCCATTTGCGATAGTCGATGCACAAAGTACAACGATCCGTCCTGGTGCCTTACAGCGCCGCCCAGATGTTCGATCTGGTCGCCGACGTGGAGAAGTACCCCGAGTTCATGCCCTGGTGCGGCGGCGCCGAGGTGCAGACCCGCGACGAGCACGGCATGCAGGCCTCCATCCTGATCAGCTTCGCGGGCATGAAGCAACGCTTCACCACCCGCAACACCCATGTCTATCCCGACCGGATCGACCTGGAGTTGGTCGATGGGCCGTTCTCCAGCCTGGTGGGGCACTGGGAGTTCCAGCCCCTGGCCGAAGACGCCTGCAAGGTCCTGTTCACCATGGAGTACGCGTTTTCCAACCGGGCGTTGGAAATGGTGGTGGGGCCGGTCTTCAACCGCATCGCCACCAGCTTCATCGATTCCTTCACCAAGCGCGCGCAGGCCAAGTATGGCGAATGAGCCGTCCGTGGCGCAGATCGGCGTCAGCGTCTGTTATGCCTTGCCGGGCCACGTCTGGCTGCGTGAATTGCGCCTGCCCGATGGCGCCACCGTGGCCGATGCGCTGGCGGCCAGCGGCTTTGCCCAGGCCTTTCCGGTGGTGCAACCCTGGACCCGGGGCGTGGGCATTTTCGGCCACGCCACCGAGCCGCAGGCCAGGCTGGCCGACGGCGACCGCGTGGAAATCTACCGCGGCCTGAGTTTCGATCCCAAGGAATCGCGCCGCCGCCGCGCCGAACACCGCCGCGCCAAGACGGCGAAGAACGGCAGGGTCCGCCCGGCCGGGCTGCTGTAGGGCAGCGCTCCGAGGGGCGGCGTGCCGCCCCGCACAATGTCGCAAATAGGACAAATTCTGCTGCCGCTTCCGGCGTAACATAAGCATCGTCACGCATTTACGTTTACGTCAACGTCATGTCAAAATCGACGGGCTGGCGTTCACGAGACGGCAGCAACGCCAACAGACAATACTCAGTACAACAGGAGACAGGCTGTGGACTTGGAACTGACCGACGAGCAACGCGCTTTTGCGCAGGCGGCGCGCGACTACGCCGAGGGCGAACTGGCGCCCAACGCGGCGCGCTGGGACGCCGAGGGCATCTTCCCGCGTGAAGCCTTCGCGCGGGCGGGCGAGATGGGCTTTTGCGCCATCTACGCCAGCGAGGACATCGGCGGCCTGGGGCTGCCGCGCCTGGACGCCACCTTGGTATTCGAGGAAATGGCGGCGGTGGACCCGTCGACCACGGCCTTCCTCACCATCCACAACATGGCTACCTGGATGGTCGGCAACTGGGGCCAGCCCGCGCTGCGCGAGGCTTGGGGACCCTTGCTGGCCAGCGGCCAGAAGCTGGCCTCCTACTGCCTGACCGAGCCGGGCGCGGGTTCGGACGCCGCGTCCCTGTCGACCCGGGCGCAGCGCCAGGGCGATGACTACATCCTCAACGGCGCCAAGGCCTTCATTTCTGGCGGTGGCGACACCGACCTGCTGGTGGTCATGGCGCGCACCGGCGGCGAGGGCGCGGGCGGCATCAGCGCCTTCGCCGTTCCGGCCGACAGCGAGGGCATAGGCTACGGGCGCAAGGAAGAGAAGATGGGCTGGAACAGCCAGTCCACCCGTCCCATCACCTTTGAAAACGTGCGCGTGCCGGCGGCCAACATGCTGGGCCAGGAAGGCGAGGGCTTCAAGATCGCCATGAAGGGCCTGGACGGTGGCCGCATCAATATCGCCACCTGCTCGGTGGGCGCGGCGCAGGGCGCGCTGGACGCCGCCCGGCGCTACATGGACGAGCGGCGCCAGTTCAACCGCCGCCTGGCCGAGTTCCAGGCCCTGCAGTTCAAGCTGGCCGACATGGCGACGCACCTGGTGGCGGCGCGCCAGATGGTGCGCCTGGCGGCCTGCAAGCTGGACGCCGGGGCGCCCGACGCGGCGACCTACTGCGCCATGGCCAAGCGCTTCGCCACCGACATGGGTTTCCAGATCTGCCTGGATGCGCAACAAATCCACGGTGGCTACGGATACCTGCGGGACTATCCCTTGGAGCGTCTGGTGCGCGATACTCGCGTTCATCAGATTCTGGAAGGGACCAACGAGATCATGCGCGTGATCATCGCCCGCCAATTGTTGGAAAAAGGAGCCGACATAAGATGAATGCACCGGTGCTGTTCGAAGAAAAAACCGCTGCCAATGGAGTACGGTTCGGGATCGCGACGCTGAATTCGCCGCAGACCCTGAACGGCCTGTCGCTGGAAATGGTGGACCTACTGGCCGAGCGGCTGGATGCCTGGGCACGCGATCCCGGCGTGGCCCTGGTGGTGCTGCAGGGCGCGGGCGAAAAGGCCTTCTGCGCGGGCGGCGACCTGCACGGCCTGTACCGCAGCATGACTGAAAACGCCGGCAAGCCGGGCTGGAACAACGCCTACGCGCGCCGCTTCTTCGAGCACGAGTACCGCCTGGACTACCGCATCCACACCTATCCCAAGCCGGTGCTGTGCTGGGGCCATGGCATCGTCATGGGCGGGGGCATCGGCCTGATGATGGGCGCCAGCCACCGCGTGGTCAGCGAAGCCTCCCGGCTGGCGATGCCGGAGGTCACCATCGGCCTGTTCCCGGACGTGGGCGGCAGCTGGCTGCTGAACCGCATGTCGGGCCGCCTCGGCCTGTTCCTGGCGCTGACCGGCGCGCAGTTGGGCACGTCGGACGCGATTTTCGCCGGTCTGGCGGACTTCCGCCTGGACCACGCGGATTGGCCCAAGCTGCTGGCCTCGCTCGAGGAGCAGCCCTGGGCTGGCCAGGGGGCGGACGCGGCGGAGGACGCCATTCCCCCGCGCGCGATCAACGACGGCCTGCTGCGCCGCGCCCTGACGGCGCTGGAACCCAAGACGCCGCTGGCGCCGGGCAGCCTGCGTCATCACTCGTTCCTGATCAACAGTCTGTGCAACGGCAACCGCCTGGACGACATCTACGAAGAACTGGCCGCGCTGAAGGACCACGAGGATCCGTGGCTGGCGCGCGCGGCGCAGACCATGCTGGCCGGCTCGCCCGGATCGGTGCGCCTGTCGTTTGCGCTGCAGCAGCGGCTGCGCCTGCGTTCGCTGGACGACGTGTTCCGCGCCGAATACATCGCGGCGCTGGCCTGCACCGGCCATGGCGACTTCGCCGAAGGCATCCGCGCCTTGCTGATCGACAAGGACAAGAAGCCGCGCTGGAATCCCGCCGTGATCGACATGGCGACCGACGCCTGGGTGCAGAAATTCTTTGACGAGCCCTGGCCCGAGGGCGAACCCCATCCGCTGGCGGACCTGGGACAGGAAGGGCGCTAGGGCCCGCGGCGGCGGATCCGCCGCCGCCCGCCGGCACGGCAACGCAGTACACGATGGTTTCACACCTATAGCAATAGCAACAGGAGACAAGACATCATGAGCAGCATCGCGTTTATCGGTTTGGGCAATATGGGCGCGCCCATGGCATTGAATCTGGTCAAGGCCGGCCATAGTGTGACGGTCTTCGACCTGATGCCGGCGGCCGTGAAGATCCTGACGGACGCCGGCGCCAAGGCCGCCGCGTCCGCTTCGGAAGCGGTCAAGGGCGCCGAGGTGGTGGTCTCGATGCTGCCGGCCAGCAAGCACGTCGAAGGGCTGTACCTGGGCGAGGACCTGCTGGGCAAGATCCCGTCGAGCGCGCTGGTCATCGAGTGCAGCACCATCGCGCCGGACTCGGCGCGCAAGGTCGCGCAGGCAGCCGAGGTACGCGGCATCGCCATGATCGACGCCCCGGTTTCCGGCGGCACCGGTGGCGCGGCCGCGGGCACGCTGACCTTCATCGTCGGCGGCCAGGCCGCGGCGCTGGAGCGCGCCCGTCCCGTCCTCGAAAAGATGGGCAAGAACATTTTCCACGCGGGTCCGGCCGGCGCCGGCCAGGTGGCCAAGATCTGCAACAACATGCTGTTGGGCATCCTGATGGCGGGCACCTCCGAAGCGCTGGCGCTGGGCGTGGCCAACGGCCTGGATCCCAAGGTGCTGTCGGACATCATCGCCAAGAGCTCCGGGCGCAACTGGGCCACGGAACTCTACAACCCCTGGCCCGGCGTGATGGAGCATGCGCCGGCCTCCAAGGGCTATGCGGGCGGTTTCGGCGTGGACCTGATGCTGAAGGACCTGGGCCTGGCGGCCGAGGCCGCCTTGTCGGCGCGGGCCTCGATCCCGCTGGGCGAACTGGCGCGCAATCTGTATTCGCTGCACAGTTCCGGCGGTTCGGGCAAGCTGGACTTCTCCAGCATCGTCAACCTGGTCAAGCGCGAGCAGGACTGACATGGCGCCATCGCAAGCGCAGCTGGACCCGGCCGCGCGGGTCCAGGAGAGCTTCGCCCGGCAGAGCATCATGACCTTGCTGGGCGCGGCGCTGGACGTGGTCGAGCCGGGCAGGGTGGACATCGTGCTGCCTTACCGCGCCGACCTGTGCCAGCAGAATGGCTTTCTGCATGCGGGCATTTCCACGACCATTGCCGACAGCGCCGGCGGCTATGCTGCCTATACCCTGTTCGCGCCGGGCGAGGACGTGCTGACCTCGGAGTTCAAGATGAACTTCCTGGCGCCCGCCAAGGGTAGCCGCTACGTCGCCAGCGGCCGCGTGGTCAAGCCTGGCAAGCGCCTGTCGGTCTGCCAGGTCGAGGTGCATGCCTACGACGGCGAGCAGGCCACGCTTTGCGTGATAGGCTTGCTCACCGCGGTGCGCGTGACGCCGCGTTGAATTCCGCGCGCTGCGGGTCCCGCCTGGTCGGCGGATCCGCGGCGCGTTCATCGCGCGGTGCATGGGTTTCTGGCAATGCCTCCAAAAGAACATCATCGGATTTTCCGCAGCAACTGGCTGCGCGCGGCCGTGCTGGGCGCAAACGACGGCATCGTGTCCACCGCCAGCCTGATTACCGGCGTGGCGGCGGCCCAGGCTACGCATGATGCCATCCTGACTTCGGGCGTGGCCGGCCTGGTGGCCGGGGCGCTGTCGATGGCGGCGGGCGAGTACGTGTCGGTGCGGTCGCAGGCCGATACCGAGGCCGCGGACCTGCGCCTGGAGCAGCGCTCACTCAAGCGCAATTCCAGCGAAGAACTGGCCGAACTCATCGACATCTACGTGGCGCGCGGCCTGACCCGCGAGCTGGCCGAACAGGTGGCGCGGCAATTGACCAGCCACGATGCGCTGGATGCGCATGCTCGCGACGAGCTGGGCATATCAATGCATAACCGCGCCCGCCCGGTGCAGGCCGCCGTGGCGTCGGCGGCATCGTTCGCCGGCGGCGCGGCGCTGCCGCTGGCAGTGGCGGCGACGGCGCCCATGCCGCAATTGATCGTCTGGGTCATTGGCGCGTCGGTCGCCTGTCTGGCCGGCCTGGGCGCCCTGGCGGCGGGCGCGGGCGGCGCGCCCAAGGGACCGGCCGCGTTGCGGGTGACGATCCTGGGCGGTCTGGCGATGGCGGCGACGGCGGGCGTGGGCGCGCTGTTCGGCGTGGCGGTCTAGTACCAGCCAGCGCGAGCGCGCGCCGGCAGGGGCGCGCCGCGACGGCTTGGGAACCGCGCCAGCGCGGCCTCGCGGACCGTGGGCTTACGGCGTGATGGAATAGGGCAGCGGAACCGCCCCAATGCGCGGACCGTCCGCGGCGCCCAGGCGCAGGTCGCCTTCGGGCAGCGCCGCCAGCGTGGTTTCGAACAGCACCGATACAAGGCCGTGTTCGCCGGCCGCGTCCACGACGCGTCCGATGGGCTCGCCGGGCTGCGTGGCGTCATAGACGTCCACGCCGGCCAGCGCCTGATCCTGGACGGCAGTATCCGCGATGGTGCCGTAAGCCATGCGCCGCTTGACCGTGCCGCGATAGTGGCTGCGCGCCACCACTTCCTGGCCCGGATAACAGCCCTTGGTGAAGCTGACGCCCTGGATCAGGTCCAGGTTGACCGTTTGCGGGATGAATATGTCCTGCGTGGCCGCTGTGATCCACGGGATGCCCGCGGCCAGGTCGGCGGTATGCCATTGCGCGGCTGGCGCCAGGCCGAGCGCGCCGGCCAGTGCGGCCGACTGGGCCAATTGTTCGTCGGAGGCGATCCACCACCAGCGCAGGCGCGCATCGGCGGACGGCGCGGCGATCCAGGTGCCGGACGGCAGATCGACGCGTTGCCAGGGCGCACGCGGCAGCGCGCCGGCCGCGGCTTCCAGCGCGGCGGCTTCGGCGGCCGAGGCCGTCACGCCCGCCACATGCAGCGGCGTGGCGGCGAGCTTGGCCTTGGCGCGCAGCACGAACATCGACAGACGCTTGAGCAGCGCCTGGGACAAGTCCTGGCGCACCAGGCCGTAGAGTTGGGGCGCATCGTCCGCGCCGCCGGGGGCGCCGCGCCACATCACCAGGGTGGCCAGCAGGCGGCCCTTGGCGGTGCAGTAGCCGGCCAGGCGGGCGGCGTCCTGGGGCAGCCCGGTGACGTCCTGCGTGAGCTGGCCGTGCAGGAAAGTGAGCGCGTCCGCGCCGGTAGCCGCGAAGATCAGGAAATCGTCCAGCGGCGCGACTTGCGCGCAACCTTCCGCGCGGGCGGGAATCGAAGAATGGAAAGCGTGCATGGAGGCGGTGTTATCGCGTCATCAAAGTGCTGATGATAGCCGTGTTCCCCTCCGGGCTGGGCCATGTCCCCGCCGCGCGCAGGGGCGCGCACGACGTTCTGCCCCTCTTTAGCCGCGACAGGTCCGCGCGATCAATTAAACTTCCGACACTTATGAAGAAGCGACTCTTTTTTTTCGTCCTGTGGTTCTCCCTGTTGATCGCGCTGGCTGCCGCCGCAGCCGTGGGCGGCGCCTGGTATTGGGCGCACAAGCCCATGCAGCTGAAAGCCGACAGGATAGATTTCGTGGTGGATCCGGGCAGCAGCCCGCGCACGGTCGCGCGGGCGCTGAACGAGGCCGGCGTGCCGGTCTGGGAACCCGGTTTCATCTGGATGGCGCGCCTGTCCGAACGCGACAAGCAGATGAAGGCCGGCGGCTACCAGGCCATCAATGGCGACTCGCCCTGGCAGCTGCTGGAACGCCTGGCGCGCGGCGACATGACGCAGCGGCAGATCACCTTCCTGGAGGGCTGGACCTACCGCCAGATCCGCCAGGCGCTGCGCGCGAATCCCGACGTCAAGCAGACGCTGGGCGAGACCACCGATGAAGAATTGATGGAACGCCTGGGTTCCGACATCAAGCAGCCGGAAGGGCTGTTCTTCCCGGATACCTACATTTTCACGCCGGGCAGCACCGATTACGACCTGTTGCGCCGCGCCTACCAGGAAGGCCAGCGTATCCTGCAGGACACCTGGGCCAAGCGCCAGCCGGACCTGCCGGTGACCACGCCCTACGAGGCCCTGGTGCTGGCTTCCATCGTCGAAAAGGAAACCGGCCACGGCCCGGACCGCCGCCGCGTGGCCGGCGTGTTCACCAACCGCCTCAAGATCGGCATGCTGCTGCAGACCGATCCGACGGTGATCTACGGCATGGGCGACGCCTACCAGGGCCGCATCCGCAAGCGCGACCTGCAGACCGACACGCCCTGGAACACCTACACGCGGCCGGGCCTGCCGCCCACGCCGATCGCGGCGCCGGGCCGCGCGGCGCTGCTGGCGGCGGTGCAGCCCGAGACGCACAAGTTTCTCTTTTTCGTTTCCCGCGGCAACGGCACCAGCGAGTTCTCGGTCAATCTGAACGAGCACAACCGCAACGTTTCCCGCTATATCCTGGGCCAGGGCCAGAACGCCGCGCCCAGCCCGGCATCGGGCCGCGGCGCAGCCAATGGCAATCCGGCCAACGGCACGCCCGCAGCCGCGCCGAGCGCAAGCCCGGCGCCGACGCCGGAAGCCGCGCCCGAGCCGGACCAGGGACAGGCACAAGCACAAGGACAAGACCAATGACCACGCGCGGACGCTTTATCACGCTGGAAGGCGTGGACGGCGCGGGCAAAAGCACGCATACCGTCTGGATCGCCGATTTCCTGCGCGCGCAGGGGCTGGACGTGGTGTCCACCCGCGAACCCGGCGGCACGCCCTTGGGCGAGAAGTTGCGCGGCTTGCTGCTGACCGACCCCATGGGG
The DNA here is from genome assembly GCF_059760445.1 of Achromobacter sp. D7-1. Lineage (NCBI taxonomy): Bacteria > Pseudomonadati > Pseudomonadota > Betaproteobacteria > Burkholderiales > Alcaligenaceae > Achromobacter > Achromobacter sp. D7-1. The sequence continues at coordinate 14,445 of NZ_JCBAMT010000038.1, forward strand.
CTGGACACCGAGACGCTGTTGATGTTCGCCGCCCGTTGCGAACACCTGCATCAAGTCATCGAACCGGCGCTGGCGCGTGGCGCGTGGGTGGTCTGCGACCGTTACACCGACGCCACCTACGCCTACCAGGGCGGCGGCCGCGGCCTGGGCGCCTCGCGCGTGGCCGCGCTAGAAGACTGGATGCAGGCCGGCCAGCCCGACCGCACCTGGCTGTTCGACGTGCCGCTGGAAGTCGCGCGCGCCCGGCTGGCCGACGCGCGCGAACCTGACCGCTTCGAGCGCGAGGGGGCGGCTTTCTTCGAACGTACCCGCGAGGCCTACCATGCGCGCGCCGCGACTGATCCGAAGCGCATCCGCATCGTCGATTCGACCCAATCCATCGCCCAGATCCGCGTGGAACTCGAGGCGGGGCTGCTGGAACTTCTAGGGCAGCAGGCATGAACGCGACCCGCGCCGCCAAAGAGGAGGACGCCACGGCGTCCAACGCGCCGCAATTCCTGCCTTGGCAGGCCGAGACGGCGCGCACCTGGCTGGGCAACCGCGACCGCTTCGCCCACGCCTGGCTGATTCACGGACTGGCCGGCATCGGCAAGCTGGACTTCGCGGTCGCCGCGGCAGCCAGCCTGTTGTGCGAGACCCCGGACAACGGCCTGGCCTGCGGCCGTTGCGCCGCCTGTGCCTGGTTCGCCAGCGGCAACCATCCCGACCTGCGCCGCATTCGGCCCGAAGCCGTGGCCGTGGAGGAAGGGGCGGACGCCGCCGAACCGTCGGAAGACGCCGAGCCGGCCACGGGCACGGCCAAGCGCGCGCCGTCCAAGGAAATCCGCATAGACCAGATCCGCTCGCTGGAATCCTGGTTCAACACCGCCACGCACCGCGGCGGCTGGCGCGTGGCGTTGCTGTATCCGGCCCATGCGCTGAACGTGGTCTCGTCCAACGCCTTGCTCAAGGTGCTGGAGGAACCGCCGCCACACACGGTCTTCTTGTTGGTCGCGGACGCGCCGGACCGCCTGCTGCCCACCCTGGTGTCGCGCTGCCGCCGCCTGCCGCTGCCGGCGCCGGATCCCGACACCGCGCTGCAATGGCTGCGCGGACAGAACGTGGAGCCGGCCCGCGAATGGCTGGCCGCCGCGGGCGGCGCGCCGCTGGCGGCGCTGCGGCTGGCGCAGTCGGGCGAAGCCGCTTGTCCGCCCTGGCTGACCCAGCTGGTCGGGCCGCTGTCCCAGGGGCAGTCGCCCGACGTGGGCACCTTGGCCGAGGCTCTGGAAAAGGTGGCGGCCACTGAGTGGATCGACGCCTTGCAGCGCCTGTACACCGACCTGATGCTGGCCAGCGCGGGCGCGCCCGCGCGCTATTTCCCGGCCCTGGGCGGCGCGGTCGCGCAGGTCGCCGCGCGCATGAACCCGGCCAAGGTGGCCGAGGCCGCGCGCTGGCTGACGCGTCAGCGCGCGCTGGCCACCCATCCCCTGAACGCCAAGCTCTTCGCCCACGCGACCTTGCAGCGCGTGGTGCTATCCTGCCTGGCGTAAGCCCTTGATCCGGCGGCGCTTCATCCGGCAACGGGTGCAGCGCCGCGGCACTTGTATCCAGACTCATCATGTACGTCGATTCCCACTGCCATTTGAACTTTCCGGAACTGGCCGCCGATCTGCCGGCCATTCTTGACCGGATGGCCGCCAACCAGGTCACGCACGCGCTGGTCGTCAGCGTCAACATGCCGGAATGGCCCGGCCTGATGTCCCTGGTCGAACCACAGGCCAATCTGTGGGCCTCGGTCGGCGTGCACCCCGATTACGAAGACACGCCCGACCCCACGCCCGAAGAGCTGGCGCGCCTGTCCGAGCACCCCAAGGTCGTGGCGATCGGCGAGACCGGGCTGGACTATTACCGCCTGTCCGAACCGCTGGACTGGCAGCGCGAACGCTTTCGCCGCCACATCCGCGCCGCGCGCGACACGGGCCTGCCCCTGATCGTGCACACGCGCTCGTCCGCCGAGGACACCGTGCGCATGCTGCGCGAAGAGCAGGCGGCCGAGGTCGGCGGCGTGATGCATTGCTTTACCGAAAGCTGGGAAGTGGCACAGGCCGCGCTGGACCAGAACTTCTATATTTCGCTGTCCGGCATCGTGACCTTCAAGAATGCCCAGGTCGTGCATGAAGTGGCCGCCAAGGTGCCGCTGGATCGTCTGTTGATCGAGACCGACTCGCCGTATCTGGCGCCGGTGCCGTATCGTGGCAAGCTGAACGACCCGTCCAAGGTGATCCATGTCGCGGAGAAGATTGCGGATCTCAGGGGTATACCGGTGGCCGATGTGGCCAAAGCATCTACGGATAATTTCTTCCGTCTTTTCAATAAGATAAAGAAATAATCTAATCTAATTTATTTAAAGTAATTTATAGGAAATCCATGGCCGCCCGCAACGCTTCCGTCCAGAACACCCTCTTGTCGTGTTGCCGTGGAGCGCTGCTGGCGCTGGCCATCGGTGTGGCGGTTCCGGCCGCGGCGCAGGCGGCCAACCCCGGAGATTGGTGGGTCTATGTCGCCAACGACTATCCGGACGACATCAAGGAACTGCTGGCGCGCGGTGAGGATCCCAACGTGCGCTACAAGAATGGCCAACCGGCGTTGATGCGCGCGGTGGTCGACGGCGCCTGGAAGGTATTCGACGTGATTGCCGCCGACAAGCGCACCGACGTCAACGCCGAGAACCCGGCAGGCGAGACGCCGTTGATGTACCTGGCCATTGCCGGCCAGACCGAGCGCGCCAAGAAGCTGATCGCCCGCGGTGCCCAGGTCAACCGCCTGGGCTGGACGCCGCTGCACTACGCGGCGTCGAAGGGGCAGCTGGAAATGGCGCGCTTGCTGCTGGCGCACCAGGCCATGGTCAACGCACCCGCGCCCAATGGCGAAACGCCGCTGATGATGGCGGCGCTGTCGGGCCGCAAGCCCATGGTGGACCTGCTGCTCAAGGCGGGGGCGGACGTCGGCTCGCGCGATACCAAGGGCCAGACCCCGGCCGATTGGGCCAGGACGGGCAAGTCCACGGCGGTGGCGGCCGAATTGGACAAGCTGATTGCGCAGCAGGAGGAGTCCCGCCGCAAGCTGCGCGCGTCGCGTCCAGCCGAGGAAGGCGTTGAGGCGGGAGCAGGGGCGGGCGCCGCAGCAACGGTGCCGGCGGCTCCGGACCAGGGCGCGCCAGCGGCACAGGCTCCGGTCGCCGAAAAGAAAGCCCCGGCCGCGTCGTCCGCGGTCCAGGGCGTTTCGGGCGTGAAGCTCAACAACTACGACGAGCCCGCCGCGCCCTGAGGCGCGGGCTTGCCCGAGGCCGGCCCGCAAGGGGCCGGCCCGATTCAGATCACGTAGTTCTTGTAGCGCTCGATGTAGTCGCGGGCGCTGCCGTTCAATTCGCGCACGCAGCGCTCGGCCTCGTCGGCGTCGCCGCGGACCATTGCGTCCAGCAGGGCGCGATACTGCTTGATCCCCATCTCTGAACGACCCGGCAACAGGGCCACGCGGCGCATCGACACGCGGGTGCGGTCGTAGATGCGCTCGATCATGTCGCTCAGTACCGGATTGCGCGCCAGTTCCTTGATGTGGTTGCGGAACTGCTCGATCGTGGCCACGTGGGCCTCGATGTCGCCGCTCTTCAGGCTGTGCTCGAAGGGCTCTCCCAGCAGGGCCTGCATCGCTTCCCAATCGGCGGGCGTGGCATTGGCGATGGCCAGGCGCACGGCCAGGCCGTCCAGTGCCTCGCGCACCTGGTACAGCCGATAGGTCGTTTCCATGTCCACCAGGGCCACGACGGCGCCCTTGTTGGGCACCCGTTCCACCAGCGCGCGGTCTTCCAGCGTCGCCAGCACTTCGCGCGCCTTGGCGCGAGGGATGTCGTAGGCCTGGGCCAGGTCTTCTTCCGGCACGCGGGTGCCGGGCAGCAAGGCCTGCGACGCAATACGTTCCCGCATATCCAGTATGACTTCGTGGGTGGAAGCCGCCTTGCGTGTTTCCTTGGCGGCGGCGTCAGCTGAGGCAGTCGCGCGTTTATTGGGCATGTAGGCACCTGGGTTGAATGGCGGGAAGCATAGCATTTTTTTGAACTCAAGATTGTGCACAATTTAGAATGCATAGTTGTAAATCAGCATTGACACAATAAAACGCACAAGAATATAGTGGCTGCACTTCGTCGCCGTACCCACGCATCCAAGGAGCCCAGGGCAATGAAAGACGCCGCGCAGTCCCCTCAACTTCCCGGTCCGCAGTGCCAGGCATACCTGGCCCGGCGCAACGCCGCCGTCGCCCTGGGCGTGGCCAACGGGCCCCCGGTATTCGCGGCCGCTGCCCGCGGCGCCACGCTGACCGACCTGGACGGGCATGCCTACATTGATTTCGCCGGCGGCATCGGTACCCTGAACGTCGGCCATGCGCATCCCGAGGTGGTGGTCGCCGTCCAGGCGCAGGCCGCGCGCTATCTGCACACCTGCTTCAACATCGTCATGTATCCGGAGTACATCGAACTGGCCGAAGCGCTGGTCGAGCTGGTGCCCGGATCCTGGCCCAAGAAGGCCATGCTGCAGACCACCGGCGCCGAGGCCGTGGAAAATGCCATCAAGGTGGCGCGCCGCGCCACCGGCCGGCAAGCGGTGGTGGCGTTCGAGAACGCCTTCCACGGCCGTACCTACATGGCGCTGTCGCTGACCGCCAAGGCGCCCGCGTACAAGACTGGCTTTGGCCCCTTCGCTTCCGAGGTCTACCGCGCGCCTTTTCCGGTGCGCTACCGCTCGGGGCTGACCGAGGCCGAATGTGCCGAGGCGGCCTTCAGTGAATTCCGCCGCCTGGTCGAAACCGAGATCAACGCGGAGCAGGTCGCCGCGGTGATCATCGAGCCGGTGCAGGGCGAGGGCGGCTTCCATGCCGCGTCGCCCGCCTTCCTGCAGGCGCTGCGCGCCTACTGCACCCAACACGGCATCGTGCTGATCGCCGACGAGATCCAGTCGGGCTTCTGCCGCACCGGGGAATGGTTCGCCACCCAGCATGCCGGCATCGAGGCCGACCTCTACACCCTGGCCAAGTCCATGGGCGGCGGCTTGCCGATAGCGGCGCTGGTGGGGCGCGCCGACTTGATGGACGCGCCCGCCGTGGGCGGCCTGGGCGGCACCTATGGCGGCAACCCGCTGGCCTGCGCCGCAGCGCTCGCGACCATCGCGGTCATGCGGCGCGAGGACTACGCGGCGCGCGCCCGCGATCTCGGCGCCAGCGTGCGCGAACGCTTTACTGCCTGGGCCGGACAGTACGGCATCGTCGGCGACGTGCGCGGCCTGGGCGCGATGGTGGCCTTTGAGGTCGTGCGCGGCAACGGCGACGACAGTCCCGCCGGCGATCTGGCGGCCCACATCGTGCAGGCCGCCTACCAGGGCGGACTGGTGCTGGTGAAGGCGGGCTTTTACGGCAACGTGATCCGCTTCCTGGCGCCCCTGTCCATTACCGACGAGGAATTGGCCTGCGGCCTGGACATCCTCGGGTGCGCGGTGGCGGACGCCCAGCGCATCGCCGACGCCCGCGCGTCGCAAACGGCTTGAGGAGCGCTGCATGCATACGCTGTTGAAACTGAAGAACGCCCGCAAAGTGGTCAGCCAGCTGGGCGCGGCCAAACCGGGCATGGAAGTGCTGGTGCTGTATGACCTGCACACCCACCACAACGTCGAGCCCCTGGCCATCGCGGTGGACGAGGCGGGCGCCGGCCTGCACCTGCTGCAGATCGCGGGTTCCGCGCGCCACGGCCGGCAGTTGTCGCCGGTGGTGGCCCAGGCCATGCAGGCGGCCGACCTGGTCATCGCCCTGACGCGGGCCAACGCCGCGCATACCGATGCGCGCCAGCAGGCCACGCGCGCCGGGGTCGGCGTGATCGTGCTGCCCGAATCCCATCTGCCCGATTTCTTCCTGGCCGAAGGCTGGGACTGCGACTTCGACGCGCTGCGTCCGCAGATCCAGGGCCTGGCCGACGCGCTGACCCGCGCCGACACGGCCCGCGTCACCAGCGAACTCGGCACCGACGTGACCATGAGCATCGCCGGCCGCCAGGGCCGCGCGCTGCACGGCTTTGCCAACACCACCGACATTTCGGCGGGTTATTGCCTGGAGTCCAGCCTGGCGCCGGTGGAAGGCACGGCCGAAGGCGTGATCGTGGTCAACGCCAGCATCCCCGGCGTCTCGCTGATCCGCGATGAACCCGTGCGCATCCATATGGAAAAAGGCATGGCGGTGGCGATCGAGGGCGGGGCGGTGGCGCGGCAGTTCCGCGACCTGCTGGCCAGCTTCAACGATCCCCTGGTCTACAACCTGGGCGAACTGGGCGTGGGCATGAACCCGCGCTGCCAATTGGACGGCACCATGCTGTCCGATGAATCGGTCTACGGCTCGATCCAGCTGGCGCTGGGCACCAGCGCCTACATCGGCGGCACCGTCAAGGCTGCGGCCCATTACGACACCATCGTCACCGACGCAACGCTGGAACTGGACGGCAGGGTGGTGCTCAAGGGCACTGAACTGCGCCTGGAGGAAGCGGCATGAGCATAGACCTGAGCCGCGACGCCGACGGCGTGGCCACCGTGCTGATGAACCGCCCGGAAAAGCGCAACGCGTTCACGCTGGACATGTACCGGGAGTTCGGCCGGGTCATGCGCGAACTCGACGCCGACGACGCGGTGCGCTGCGTGGTGCTGCGCGGCGCCGGCGGCGCCTTCTGCGCCGGCAGCGACATCGGCGGCTTCGAGGAAGACCGCGATGGCGCGGCGCAGGCGGCCGAGTACGCGCTCTTCACCTTGTCCATGACCGACACGCTCAAGCATCTGCGCCATCCCACGGTGGCCTGCATCGAAGGCGTGTGCGTGGGCGGCGGGCTGGAACTGGCCGCCTTGTGCGACATCCGCATCGGCGGGCGCAACAGCCGCTACGGCATCCCGGTGAACCGCATCGGGCTGACCGTGGACCACCAGGAACTGGCCGATCTGATCCGTGTGGTCGGCGCCGCGCGGGTGCTGGAAATCCTGCTGGAAGGGAACATATTCGGCGCCGACGAAGCCATGTCCAAGGGCCTCTTGAGCCGCGTGGTGGACGACGAGCGCGTGGCCGAGCAGGCCTACGCCACGGCCCGCCGCATCGCCGCGGCCGCGCCCTTGGTCAACCGCTGGCACAAACGCTTCGTAGGCCAGCTGCGGGAAGGGCGCGCGTTAAGCGCGCAAGAGCGCAGCGAAGCCTATGAATGCTTCGGCACCGAGGACTACCGGCGCGGCCGCGCAGCCTTCGCCGCCAAGCGCATCCCCGAATTCATCGGCCGCTAAAGCGGCCACCGACCCGAGACGGACTGCATATGACGCAAGCTGCATCCCCCCTGGCAGGCATCAAGATCCTGGACCTTTCGCAGATCATGGCCGGGCCGTACTGCACCATGGTGCTGGCCGACCTGGGCGCCGAGGTCATCAAGGTCGAGAAGACCGGCGCCGGCGACGACTCCCGCGAAATGGGCCCCTATGTGAACGGCGAGTCCACCTGTTTCGCCCAGATCAACCGCAACAAGCAGGGCGTGGCGCTGAACCTGAAGGACCCCGAGGCCCGCGAGGTGCTGTACGAGCTGGCGCGCTGGGCCGACGTGGTGGTGGAGAACTACCGCGTCGGCGTGACCAAGTCGCTGGGCGTGGACTACGAAACGCTGTCGCGCATCAATCCGCGCCTGGTGTATTGCTCGATCTCGGGTTACGGCCATACCGGCCCCTACGCGGGCAAGGGCGGCTTCGACCTGGTAGCCCAGGGCATGAGCGGCATCATGAGCATGACCGGCGAACCCGGCGGACGGCCCTTGAAGTCGGGCATCGCCATCTATGACGTGGGGGCGGGCCTGACAGCGGTCTACGCCATCCTGGCCGCCTGCATCCACCAGATGAAGACGGGCGAGGGCCAGCACATCGACATCGCGCTGGCCGAATGTGGATTGCCCTGGTTCGTCTGGGAGGCCGCTGCCTACTTCGCCGACGGCACGGTGCCGGAAGGCACCGGCAGCCGCCACCGGGTGTCGGCCCCGTACCAGGCCTTCGGCACGCGCCAGGGCTTCATCATGATAGGCGCGGCCAATCAGCGCACCTGGGAGCGCCTGTGCGCCGACGTGCTGGAGCGCCCCGAACTCATCACCGATCCGCGCTTCATCACCAACTCTGACCGGCTGGCCAATATCGCCGAACTGGAACCCTTGCTGGAAGCGGAGTTCGCGCGCGCCGACGCGGCCGAATGGATAGCGCGCTGCGAAAAGGCCTCCGTGCCCTGCGGCCCGATCAACGACTTCGGCCAGGCCATGCAGGACCCGCATTACCTGGCGCGCGGCATGGTGCAGGAACTGGACCATCCCGCGCTGGGCAAGATGAAGACCATCGGCATCCCGACCAAGTTTTCCAGGACGCCTGGCGCCTTGCGCACGGCCGCGCCGCTGATGGGCCAGCACACGGACGAGGTGCTGCGCCGCTTCGGGGTGGCGGAGGACAGCATTGCAGGCATGCGCGCCCGAGGAGTCATCGCGTAACAGACAAACCGCAGCAGGCAGTATCGAAGTCGCATCCAAGCTACAAGGGGACGCCGGCGTCACGCGCGCCGGCGGCTATTCGAAGTTGAACAAAGATGTTCACGCCGCAAGGAACCTTCATGACACAGCCCATCCATCTTTCCCGCCGCGGCTTCATCGCGGCCAGCGCCGCGCTGGCCGCTTGCGGCGCCATTCCCTCCCTGGTTCGGGCGCAATCGGCCCAGCCGTTCCGGCTGGGGGCGCTCAATTCCATCACCGGCGTCGGCGGCCCCTATGGCCCGGCCATGCTGGAAGCCATCAAGATCGCCATCGACGAGGTCAACGCCGCCGGTGGCGCTGCCGGCCGCAAGATCCAGCTTTATGCCGAGGACGACCAGACCAAGCCCGACGCCGCCGTGCTGGCGGTGAAGAAGCTGATCGAGATCAACAAGGTCGAGGCGGTGGTCGGCATCTGGCCGTCGTCGGTGGGCCTGGCCGCCATGCCCATCACCAATGCCGCGGGCCTCATCACCATGAACACCTGCGGCGCGCCGGAAATGCTGACCGAGAACAAGCAGGGGCTGGCCTGGATGTTCCAGGCCTCCAACGCGGTGTTCGGCCGCGCTTTCGCCGAAGTGGCGCGGCAGCGCGGCTTCAAGCGGCCGGCGGTCATGGCCTTCAACAACTCCACCTTCGTAGGGCAGGCCAACTACTTCCGTGATGCCTGGCAGGAGAAGGGCGGCAAGGTCAGCGCCTTCACCATCTACGAGCCCAACCAGACCACCTACCGCACCGAACTGACCAAGGTGCTGGCCTCCAAGCCCGACGTGATTTCGCTGAGCGCTTACCGGCCCGACGCCACCATCATCCTCAAGGAATGGTTCCAGACCGGCCAGGACTGCAAGTTCATCATGCCGGGCTGGACCGCCAACGAAGACCTGGTGAAGGCGCTGGGCAAGGAAGCCACCGAGGGCATCATCTCGATCTCCAACGTGGCCGCCCACGAGCACCAGGCCTACAAGACCTTCGCCGCCGAGTTCCGCAAACGCACCAAGCGCGAGCCGGACATCTTCGCTTCGCAGTCCTATGACATGGTGATCACGCTGGCGCTCGCCATCGAGGCGGCCGGGCCGACCGCGGACGTGGCCGCCATCAACGGCAAGATCCGCGCCGTGACCGCGCAGGGCGGCGGCGAAAAGGTCAACGGCTTCGCGCAAGGCCAGGCGCTGCTGCGCGCCGGCAAGCCGGTGGACTACGACGGCGCGTCCTCGCGCCTGGACTTCGGCAAGCAGGGCGAGACCGTGCCGGACTTCGGCGTCTTCGACATCCGCGACGGCAAGCTGGTGCTGAATGAAGTCATCGCCGGCCAGGTCTGACGATAAAAACACTAGGGGAACACAAGTATGGATGGAATCACCGTCATCAACGCCGCGATCAACGGCGTTGTGATCGGGATGCTGCTGGCCTTGCCGGCACTGGCGATCACGCTGGTGTTCGGCATCGCCCGCTTTCCCAACGCCGCCAGCGGCGACTACATGACGTTGGGCGCTTATGCCGCCGTCTTCACCCAGGCGCTGGCCGGCGGCTCGATGCTGGCGGGCGGCTTGGCGGCTGTCATCGGCACCACCCTGGTCAGCCTGTTTTTCTATGCCTGGGTGTTCCGGCCGCTGGAGTCGCGCTCCAACGTGTCGCGCCTGATCGCGTCCATCGGCGTGGCCTTCGCGCTGCGCAGCACGATCACCTTCTTCGCCGGGCAGGATCAGTACACCTTCGACATGCCCTTGACGCGCGCCTGGAATTTCGGCGGCGTGCGCATCCTGCCCACCGACCTGTACATCGTCGGCACGGCGGTGGCGGCGCTGGCGCTGGTGTTCGCGCTGATGCACATGACCCCCACCGGGCGGCGCATGCGGGCGGTGGCGGACAACCCCGAGCTGGCCGCGGCCAGCGGCATCCGCGGACGGCGCGTGATGATCACGCTGTGGAGCATCGCCGGCGCGTATTGCGGGCTGGGCGGCGTGCTGCTGGGCATCAAGGCGGTGGTGATCCCCGAACTGGGCTGGGAACTGCTGATGCCCATGTTCGCGGCCGTGATCCTGGGCGGCATCGGCAATCCGGTGGGCGCCATCGTCGGGATCATGGTGTTCAGCATTGCGCAGGAAGTCGCCAGCCTGGTGGTCGGGCCGGCCTACAAGATCGTATTCGCCTTCGCGGTGCTGCTGTGCGTGCTGCTGCTGCGTCCCCAGGGTATCTTCGGCCGTCCGATGGCGGCGAGGTGAGTCATGGAAGCCTATCTGATTGCTATCGCCATCGGGATCCTGATCTACATGCTGCTGGCCTTCGGCCTGTCGCTGCACTACGGGTTCACCGGACTGATCAACTTCGGCCACGTCGGCTTCTTCGCCATCGGCGCCTACACCTCGGCGCTGCTGTCGCTCAAGGGGGTGCCGATACCGATATCCATGGTGGCAGCCGCCGCAGTCGCTGCCTTGGCGGCCTGGCCGCTGGGCATGATCGCCTTGCGATTGGGCAGTGACTACCTGGCCATCGTGACCTTGGGCTTCTCGGAGTCGGTGCGCATGATGCTGCAGACCGAGGAATGGCTGACGCGTGGGATGCACGGCCTGCCGGGCATCCCGCGGTTGTTCGCGGGCTGGGCCTCGCCGCAGACCGTGGACCTGTGGATCATGCTGCTGCTGGTGGCGGTCAACGCCGGGGCGCTGCTGCTGATCCATCTGGTGATACGCAGCCCGTTCGGGCGCGTGATCGAAGCGGTGCGGGACAACGAGGTGGCGGTGCGGGCGCTGGGCAAGGACCCGGCCCGCTTCAAGACCCGTTCGCTGATGCTGGGCGCGGGGCTGGCCGGCCTGGCGGGCGCCTTCCAGGCGCACTACCTGACCTTCATCAGCCCCGAGCAGTTCGTGCCGTTGATCACCTTCTACATCTGGATTGCCATCATCCTGGGCGGAGTGGGGCGGTTGAGCGGCGTGGTGGCGGGCACGGTGCTGCTGGTCGGCTTTCTGGAAGGATCGCGTTTCGTGCGCGACTTCGTCGGCGGCATCTCGGAGGTACAGATGGCCAGCGTGCGCATCGGCGTCATCGGCCTGGCGCTCATTTGCGTGGTGCTGTACCGGCCTCAGGGCATTTTCGGCAACACCTCGGCCACGCGCAGGAGATAAGGGATGACGCTGCTTTCCATCAAAGGGCTGAGCGCCAGCTTCGGCGGTTTCAAGGCGCTGGACGACGTGTCGCTGGAAGTGCGCAAGGGCGAAATGGTCGGGGTGATCGGCACCAACGGCGCGGGCAAGAGCACGCTGTTTTCGGTGGTCACGGGCTACATCCCGCCCAGTTCCGGGTCCGTGCGTTTTGCGGACGAGGACATCACGGGCGTGGCCGTGCACCAGCGCGTGCGTCGGGGCCTGGCCCGCACGTTCCAGGTGCCGCGCGAGTTCAGCCAGCTGACGGTCTTCGACAACATGATGGCCGCCGCGCCGGACCAGCGCGGCGAAAAGCTGGCGGCGCTGGTGTTCGCCCGCCGCGAGGTGGCGCGCGAGGAAGCGCGCAACGCCGAACGCGTGCACGAATTGCTGGCGTTCCTGAACCTGACCCGCGTGGCCGATGAGCCGGCCGGGAAACTGTCGGGTGGCCAGAAGAAGCTGCTGGAACTGGGGCGGCTGCTGATGCTGGAGCCGCGCTGCATCCTGCTGGACGAACCGTTCGCGGGCGTCAATCCGGTGCTGATCGAAGAACTGTCGGCGCGCATCGTGGAGCTGAACCAGCGCGGCCTGACCGTCGCCATCATCGAGCACAACCTGGAAGAGCTGTCGCGCATCGTGCCGCGCATGTACGTCATGGACCGCGGCCGCGTCATCGCCGAAGGGACGCCCGACAGCGTCCTGGCCAATGAACAGGTGCGCGAAGCGTACATGGGGGGAGTGATATGAGCCAACTCGTCATGCAAGGCCTGTCCGGCGGCTACGGCGAGGTCGATATCGTCAGCGGCATCGACATGCACGTCGCACCGCGCGAGATCGTCACCATCGCCGGCACCAATGGCGCGGGCAAGTCGACGCTGGTCAAGGCGGTGATGGGGCTGTTGCCGCGCATCGCCGGCACCATGACCTTCGACGGCCGCGACCTGCTCGCGCTGCCGGTCGAGGAGCGGGTGCGCATCGGCATTTCCTACGTGCCGCAGGTACGCAATGTGTTCGGCGCGCTGACCGTGCTGGAGAACCTGCAAGTGGTCGAACACGTGCAGGCGCGCGAAAAGCGCATCCGCGACATGTTCGAGCTGTTTCCCGCGCTGGCCGGGCGGCGCAAGACGCATGCGGAGAACCTGTCCGGCGGCGAGCGCCAGCAGCTGGCTTTCGCCCGCGCGCTGATGTCCTCGCCGCGCCTGATGGTGCTGGACGAGCCCTCGGCCGCCTTGTCGCCGGCGCTGACCGAGCAGGTGTTCGCCGAAGTGCGGCGCCTGCCGCAGATCGGCGTGGGCGTGCTGATGGTGGAGCAGCGCGCGCGCCAGGCGCTGGCGTTCAGCGACCGCGGCTACATCCTGGATTCCGGCCGTATCGTGCTGACCGATACGGGGCAGGCGCTGCTGGCCAACCAGCATATGAGCGATCTGTATATCGGGCGGGGAGGGCATGCGGGGGGCGGCCACGCTGGGGGCGCTCGTTCGTCCGCTGGCAATGCTCCCGCCTGAAACCGATTGGACCGTCCCGCCGGCGGCTGCTGGCGCGGATGGCAAGTCTACTTTTCCATGATTCTTTGCAGGAGCCGTACTTTGCCTACTTCCTTGCCTACTTCCGAAACCATGGTTTCCCCGGCATCCGCTGCGCGCCGCCCCGCGCCCGGCGCCATCGCCGCCCTTACCGCCACCGAGGGCCTGGCCGCGCTGGAGCAGGGCAAACTGACCTGCGAGGCCTGGGCGCGCGCCTGCCTGGACCGCATCGAGGAACGCAACGGCGGCGTCAAGGCCTGGGTCCGGGTGGACGCCGAAGGCGCGCTGGCCCGCGCCCGCGAATGGGACCGCCATGGCCGGCGGCGGGCGCTGGACGGCGTGCCGCTGGGCATCAAGGACACCATCGACACGGCGGCCATGCCGACCGAACTGGGCGACCCCGAAATCTTTCCGGGCCGCCAGCCCGAGGCCGACGCGCCCGTGGTGACGCAGGCGCAGGAGTTGGGCTTCAACCTGCTGGGCAAGAACACCGTGTCGCGCCACGCCATCATGTTGCCCGGTCCGGCGCGCAATCCTCACGACCTGAGCCGCACGCCGGCCGCGTCCTCGGCGGGGTCGGCGGCCGCCGTGGCCGACTTCATGGCGCCGCTGTCCATCGGCACGCAGACGGCGGGCTCCATCCTGCGGCCGTCGGCCTTTTGCGGGGCGGTGGGCTTCAAGCCCACGCTGGACGCCATCCCCTACGTGTCGATCCGGCGCTATTCGCGGGTATTGGACGTGATCGGACCGATCTCGCGCTCGGTCGCCGACGCGGCGCTATTCATGCGCGCCTTCACGGGTGATCCCCGTTTTGATCCTGCGTCTTCGCTGCGCAGCGATTTCCGCCTGGGCGTGTGGCGTCCCAAGGACTGGGCGGACACGGAGCCCTGCATGCGCGAGAGCTTCGAAGCCAATCTGCGCGCACTGTCGGCCGCCGGCGTGAAGGTGACTGAACTGGCCATGCCGCCGGCCTTCGACACCATGGGCGAGGCGCAGGACGTGATCATGGCCTACGACCTGGCGCGCGAGTACGCCGCCATCAAGCGCGACCACGCGGCGCTGTGCGATCCGGGCCTGATCGAGTACCTGACCATGGGCGAAGGGCTGTCCGCGGCCGATTACGCGGGGGCGCTGGACGCCGCCGACGCCTGCCGCCGCGCCTTCTACGACGTCGCGCGCGAAGTCGACGCGGTGGCCATGCCTTCCACGCTGGGCGAAGCGCCGCCGGCCAGCTCCACCGGCAGTTCGGCTTTCATCCGCATCTGGTCGTTGCTGCACAACCCGTCCATCACCTTGCCCGTGGCGCGCGGCCCCAACGGCCTGCCGCTGGGCTTCCAGATGGTCGGTTTCGTCAAGGAGGACGCGCGCCTGCTGTACTGGGCGCGTTGCGCGGAGCGCATCCTTGGGTCCACCGCGCACCAGGCCTGACCGGGCTCTCGCCGGGTTTGATCCGCTGCGCGCCGCCGGGGCGCGGCGGATTCTTCGGCGCCTTCGGGCGCCTTTTTTGCGTCTGCGCTCTGGGGTTTTCCCGAGTAATTCTCAATATTCGGGAATAAAAAGCAGTGAAAGAACCATAAATTGATAATCTGCGCTCCGTTAGCTTGGAGCCAAATGTTGAAAGCGGATCACTCAGTCGGGGCAGGTGCGGATCGCGTGCTGTATGTGCTGGCCACCCTGGCCAGGCATGACGGCCCCCTCAGCATCGCCGCTTTGGCCGAGCAGACCGGCCTGGCGCAAAGCACTCTGTACCGCCAGGTGGCGCTGCTCAAGCGCTGGGGCTTCGTCGCCGAGCATGACGGCGAATACGGCCCCGGCCCGCTGTGCGTGCAACTGGCCTGGGGCTTTGACCAGTCCTCGTTCCTGATCCACGAAGCGCAGCCCGACATGGCCGCGCTGGCCGCCGCCTCCGGCGAAACCATAGGCTTGCTGGTGGCGGTCAAGGACCAGGCGGTGTGCCTGGACATGATCGAAAGCCAGCATCCGCTGCGCTGCTCCTTCACCAAGGGGCGCGGCCTGCCGCTGGCGCGCGGAGCCTCCGCCAAGTCGCTGCTGGCCTTCATGCCGTTGGCCCGCCTGCAGGCCGCGCTGGCCTATCTGGCGGCCGAGGCCGGCGTGGACGCCGATCGACTCGGACACGAGCTGGAAACCATCCGCGCCCAGGGCTACGCCATGACCGACAGCGAGGTCGACGCCGGCGTCTGGGGCGTGAGCGTGCCGATCTTTCAACGCGCCAATCAGGCCGTGGCCTCGATCACGCTGATGGCCCCTTCGACCCGGGCCGCGCAGCGGCCCGAGGCATTGACCGAAATGACCGTGGCCGCGGCCCGGCGCATCTCGGCGAAGTTGCAGGCTCATTGAGAGCACTTTTTTTCTTCCACGCTCCACCGTACCCACCGACCGCCGTACCCACATTCCTTAGAGGACCCACCATGACCACTCGCCGCACACTGCTGACCGCCGCCCTGACGCTGGGCCTCGCCTGGAGCGCCGGTCCGGCGTTCGCCCAGGAAACCATCCGCGCCGTGACCGACGCGACTTTCCCGCCGATGGAGTTCGTCAAGGACGGCAAGCGCACCGGCTTCGACATCGAACTGGTGGAAGCCTTGGCCGGCGCCATGGGCAAGAAGGTCGAATGGATCGACATCGACTTCAAGGGCCTGATTCCCGCCCTGCAGGCCGGCCGCGCCGACATCGCCGTGTCCGCCATCTACATCACGCCTGAGCGCGCCAAGGTCGTGGACTTCACCGATCCGTACTACGCGGGCGGCCTGGTCGTGATGACCAAGAAGGACGGCCCGGTCAAGACGCTGAAGGACCTGGACGGCCGCAAGGTGTCGGTGCAGGTGGGCACCAAGTCGGTCAACTACCTGAAGGAACACTACCCGGCGGTGCAGCGCGTGGAAGTCGAGAAGAACCAGGAGATGTTCAACCTGGTGCAGATCGGCCGCGCCGAAGCCGCGGTGACGGGCAAGCCCGCCGCCAAGCTGTTCGCCCAGAGCACGCCGGACCTGACGGTGCTGAACGACCAGATCACCACCGAGGACTACGGCATCGCCGTGCCGAAGAACAAGCCCGAGCTGACCCGTGAGCTGAACGCGGCGCTGCAGAAGCTCAAGGCCGACGGCAGCTACCAGGCCATCGTCAACAAGTGGTTCGAGGCTCCTGCGAAATGAACCTGGATTTTTCTCCCGTCTTTGCCGACTTCGGCGCGCTGATCAATGGCGCCGTGGTTACCGTCGAGGTGACCGCGGGCGCCTTGCTGCTGGCCTGCGTCATCGGCCTGCTGGTGGGCGTGGGGCGCCTCAACCCGAAGCGCTACGTCATCTACAACCTGTGCAGCGTCTATCTGCTGCTGTTCCGCGGCACGCCCTTGCTGGTGCAGCTGTTCATCTGGTTCTTCGGCCTGCCGCATTTCGGCATTACCTTGCCGGCGTTCGCCTGCGGCGTGCTGGGCCTGGGCATGTACTCCGGCGCCTACGTGTCGGAAATCGTGCGCGGCGCGATCCAGTCGGTGGACCGCGGCCAGACCGAGGCGGCGCGCTCGCTCGGCATGTCGTCCGGCCAGGCCATGCGCATCATCGTGCTGCCGCAGGCAGTGGTGCGCATGATCCCGCCGCTGGGCAACGAATTCATCGCGCTGATCAAGAACTCGGCCCTGGTGTCGCTCTTGACGATCCACGACCTGATGCATGAAGGCCAGAAGATCATCAGCGTGTCCTATCGCTCGCTGGAAACCTATCTGGTGGTGGCGCTGATTTATCTGATCCTGACCACGGCCACCATGCTGGTGCTGCGCAAGGTTGAACACCGCCTGCGCGCGGGGGGGATGGTGCAATGAACTCCGCAATGAACTCCGCTGCGGCCCGGGCCGCGGACCCGCAAGAAATGATCCGCATCCGCGGCCTGCGCAAATCCTACGGCGACCACGAGGTCCTGAGCGGCATCGACTTCGACGTGCTGCCGTCCCAGGTGGTGGTGGTGATCGGGCCCAGCGGCTCGGGCAAGAGCACCTTGCTGCGCTGCTGCAACGGCCTGGAAGTGGCGCAAGCCGGCACCATCGACATCTGCGGCCAGACCTTGCTGGACCACGGCAAGCTGTTGCCCGAAGCCGAACTCAACCAGCTGCGCATGCAGGTGGGCATGGTGTTCCAGGGCTTCAACCTGTTCCCGCACCTGTCGGTGCTGGACAACGTCACGGTCGGTCCGCGCAAGCTGCGCGGCATGGGCCGCGAAGAAGCCCATGCCCTGGCCGCGGACCTGTTGGACAAGGTTGGCCTGGGCCAGAAGATGTCGGCCATGCCGGCCAGCCTGTCGGGCGGGCAGAAGCAGCGTGTGGCCATCGCCCGCGCCCTGGCCATGCAGCCCAAGGTCATGCTGTTCGACGAGCCGACCTCGGCGCTGGACCCGGAGCTGGTGGGCGAAGTGCTGCAGGTCATGAAGCTGCTGGCCAAGGAAGGCATGACCATGATGGTGGTCACGCACGAAATGGGCTTTGCCCGCGACGTGGCCGACATGGTGGCGGTGATGGACGGCGGTGTGATCCTGGAGTCCGGTTCGCCCGACGTGATCTTCACCCAGCCGCGCGAGGCGCGCACCCGCGAGTTCCTGCAAGCGGTGCTGAGCGCGGGGCAGGGGGCTGCATGAACGCCGCGCAATTCGACAAAAGCCTGTGGAAGGCCCGCGACGACAGCGCCGAGCAAGGCGACACGCGCCGCCTGGCGCATATCGTCGAAGCGGCTGCCGGCCAGGTCCGCAAGGGCGAGGCGGTGCTGCTGGGCTTTGCCTGTGACGCCGGCGTGGCCCGCAACCAGGGCCGCATCGGCGCGGCCGAAGGCCCGGCGGCCATCCGCAAGTTCCTGGCCGGCCTGCCGGCGCACGGCCTTGCGCGCCTGCTGGACGCCGGCGACGTGGCCTGCGAGGGCGACCGGCTCGAGGACGCCCAGGAGCAGCTGGGCCTGCGCGTGGCGGAACTGATGGAGCAGGGCGCCCGGCCGCTGGTGCTGGGCGGCGGCCATGAGATCGCCTGGGGCAGTTTCCAGGGCCTGGCGCGGTGGCTGGATGCCCGCGGCGACACGGAACCGGTGCTGGTGCTGAACCTGGACGCGCACTTCGACCTGCGCACCGGGCGGCCCGGCAGTTCCGGCACGCCGTTCGACCAGATCTCGCGTTTTTGCGAGGAACGCGGCCGGGCCCTGCAATACGCCTGCCTGGGCGTATCGCGGCTGGCCAACACGCCGGCGCTGTACGCGCGCGCCGCCGAAGTCGGCGCCATCTGGGTCGAGGACCGCGACATGCAGGAGCGCCATCTGGCGGCGCGCCTGGCCAACGTCGACGCCTTGCTGGCGCGGGCGCGGCACGTCTATCTGACCATAGACCTGGATGTGCTGCCCGCGGCGGTCATGCCCGGCGTGTCGGCGCCGGCTCCCTATGGGGTGCCGCTGACGGTGATCGAGGAAATCGTGCTGCGGGTCAAGGCCAGCGGCAAGTTGCGACTGGCCGACATGGCCGAGTTCAATCCGCGCTACGACCAGGACGGCCATGGCGCACGGGCGGCGGCGCGCCTGGCGTGGCAGTTGTTGAGCGATTGAGCGGACCCGCCTTCATCCTTCGGGTGGGGGGGCAGGATCAGGCGGGGCGGTTTCCTGGCAGGAAACCGCTCCGTTTTTCATCCCCCTTATGGCGGGCGGCAGGGCTTGCCGCTTATGGCTGGCAGGCTGGACGCTGCCGGCTTGGCGGCTTAGGATAAGGGCAGCATCAGGCTTCGGTTTGCGGCCCGTTCAATAGCCGCAACAGTTATATGTCCCTAATTAAAATATTTTTGTTTTAAATGGGGACGTTATAACTTTCGTGGATAAAATGGCGCAACTTTGTCAGGAGAGCCAGCTCATGTCTCAAACTCCCACCCACGCATTGCCGTCTTATCTGAACGCCGAGGACCTCGGCCCCTGGGGCAACTACCTGCAGCAAGTCGACCGGGTCACCCCGTATCTTGGTTCGCTGGCGCGTTGGGTCGAGACCCTGAAGCGCCCGAAGCGCTCGCTGATCGTCGACGTGCCGATCGAACTCGACAACGGCAGCATCGCCCACTTCGAGGGCTACCGCGTCCAGCACAACACCTCGCGCGGTCCCGGCAAGGGCGGCGTGCGCTTCCACCAGGACGTCACGTTGTCCGAAGTGATGGCGCTGGCGGCCTGGATGTCGATCAAGAACGCCGCGGTGAACCTGCCCTACGGCGGCGCCAAGGGCGGCGTGCGGGTCGACCCGCGCAAGCTGTCCGCTTCCGAACTCGAGCGCATGACGCGCCGCTACACCTCGGAAATCGGTGTCATCATCGGACCCTCCAAGGACATCCCGGCGCCTGACGTGAACACCAACGCCCAGACCATGGCCTGGATGATGGACACGTACTCCATGAATGAAGGCGCCACCGCCACCGGCGTGGTCACCGGCAAGCCGATCGCGCTGGGCGGCAGCCTGGGTCGCGTCGAGGCCACCGGCCGCGGCGTGTTCGTGGTGGGCTGCGAAGCCGCGCGCGACCTGAACATCGACGTGTCCAAGGCGCGCGTGGTGGTGCAGGGTTTCGGTAACGTGGGCGGCACCGCCGCCCGCCTGTTCCATGAAGCCGGCGCCAAGGTCATCGCCGCGCAGGACCACACCGGCACCGTCCACAACGCCGAAGGGCTGGACGTGCACAAGCTGCTCTCCTACGTGTCGCAGCATGGCGGCGTGGGCGGCTTCTCCGGCGGCCAGGCCATGGACAAGGCTGAGTTCTGGACCCTGGAAACCGAGTTCCTGATCCCGGCCGCCCTGGAAAGCCAGATCACCGCCGCCAACGCCGCCAAGGTGCGCGCGAAGATCGTGGTGGAAGGCGCCAACGGCCCGACCACCCCCGAAGCCGACGACATCCTGGCCGAACACGGCGTGTACGTGGTGCCGGACGTGCTGGCCAACGCCGGCGGCGTGACCGTCAGCTACTTTGAATGGGTGCAGGACTTCTCCAGCTTCTTCTGGAGCGAGGACGAAATCAACCAGCGCCTGGAGCGCCTCATGCGCGAAGCCTACGCGGCGGTGTCGCAAGTGGCCAAGGAGCACAAGGTCACGCTGCGCACGGCGGCGTTCATCGTCGCTTGCACGCGCATTCTGCAAGCGCGCCAGGTGCGCGGCCTGTACCCCTGATACCCGATACGGCGAGGCGTTCTTGGACGCCGCGCCGAGGAGGGCAGGGAGACAAGAACCGCCCCGGCCGCGCCTGTCCGGCATGGCCGGTGGCAAAAACGGAGATCGCCCCGCAAGGGGCGATTTCCATTTGCGCGTCCGTGCGCGCACCGCGCATGAATAGCACATCGACGTTGCAGGCCTGCGCGGGCCGCGCCCGCGCTTGCGGGTTGTCGGCAAGGCGCGACATTCCGCGCCTTTTTCACGGCCTAGGGAATTTCCCAGCTTGCGTAACCAGAACTGACACATTGCGTCCCTAGAATTCGTTCCTGCCATGCGCCAGGCGCGCTGCACGCGATGCGTGCCAGCCCGGATGCGCATGTCTGTTCAATCAATGGGAATTTGCAATGAAAAAGACTTTGTTCGTCACCGCCATGCTGGCCGCGTTCGGCGCAACGGCGCAGGCGGAAACCTCGGTGACGCTGTACGGCTTGATCGACACCGGTATCGGCTACCAGCGCATCAAGGGCGATGGCTACCATGAGTCCAAGGTTGGCATGGTCAACGGCGTGTCCAGCGGTTCGCGTTGGGGCCTGCGCGGCGCCGAGGACCTGGGCGATGGCCTGAGCGCCGTGTTCACGCTGGAAAGCGGCTTCAACTCGGCCAACGGCACGTCGGGCCAGAGCAGCCGCCTGTTCGGCCGCCAAGCCACCATCGGCCTGAAGAGCACCTCGTGGGGCCTGTTGGAACTGGGCCGTCAGACCAACATCGCTTCGAAGTACTTCGCCGCGATCGATCCGTTCGGCGGCAGCTACGGCCAGGCCAACATTGGCGTGGCCTTCAGCGCCGCCAACACGGTCCGCTACGACAACATGGTGCAGTACTCGACGCCGTCGTTCAGCGGCGTGCAGTTCGGCATCGGCTACTCGTTCAACGCTGCCGACACGACCACCGCGCAAACCGGCTTCAAGACCGCCGACAACACCCGCGCCATCACGGCCGGCCTGCGCTATGTCAGCGGCCCGGTGAACGTGGCGCTGACCTATGACCAGTTGAACCCCGCGAACCAGTTGAACAACGACGCCACGCCCAAGTCGTGGATGATCGGCGGCTCGTACGACTTCGAAGTGCTGAAGCTGGCGCTGGCCTACGGCCAGACGCGCGACGGCTGGTTCACCGGCCAGGGCGCCAACGCCTTCGGCAGCGGCAGCCCCGAAGCCAAGGGCTTCGGCACCAACGTGGCGGTGTCGGGCTTCAAGGCCAATTCCTACCTGGTGGGCTTGAGCGTGCCGATCGGCGGCGCCAGCAACATCCTGGCTTCGTGGCAGCGTGCCGATACGGATAGCACCAAGCTGACCGGCGACGACGCCACCATGAACATCTACAGCCTGGGTTACACCTACAACCTGTCCAAGCGTACCAATCTGTACGCCTTGGGTTCGTATGCCACCAACTTCGCGTTCACCGACGGCGTGAAGAGCACCGTGGCCATGGTGGGCGTGCGTCACCGCTTCTAAGACGCAAGGCGCGCAAGGGCGGCGCGTCAGCGTCGCCCTGCCGCCGCGGTTGCACTGAGCGGACTGGGCGTCTTACCCGGCCACAGACGCGAAAAAAGCGGCCACCTCCCTAGCTCCATCCTCAGTCCGCTCAACCGAACCCCGGTTTGATGCCGTACCGAACGCCCGCGTAGACCGCGGGCGTTCCCGCATGCGGCTTATGCGGCAGGCAGCAGTTCAGGCTTCAGGATCCCGCGCAGTTCCGAATAGGGAATGCTCAGCTCGGGTTCGCCATGCGAGTACGGCGCGATGGAATAGGCGTCGTACTTGACCACGATGCCGTCGCGCGTCAGCGCGTAGTTGTCGCTTTCCTGGAACGGCCACATCTTGTTGTAGGCCGCCGGATCGCGGCGCGCATCGGGATTGCTGGCCAGCCATTTGGCATGCGCCTGCCGCAACGCCGCCACGTATTGCGCATGGCGACCCGGTATCAGCGCTTCTTCCAGGCTCATCACGCGGCCATGGCTGCGCTCCCAGTTCAGGTACTGGGTGGCGGGGATGCCATGCGCGGCGCCGGTCAGGAACTGTTCGGTATGTAGTTCGACCGCCACGATGTCGCCCACCGTGTCCTTCACGCTGGCCTTGAAATAGGTGGCGTCGCGCGCGCGCGCCACCGACCAGAAGTACTGCGTGTACTCGGACAGCGTGTCGTAGGGGCCGCGGCGGTTGGCATCGGTGCCGGTCATGTAGGCCAGCACGTGGTCCACCAGCGCGGTGAGCTTGGGGATGCCCGGGAAGGCGACGCTGTCGATTTCGATGCGCGGGCAGTCGCCCTCGCAGCCCGGTTTGCTAGACGCCCACTTGATGCGCTCGGTGGACAGGTCGCCGACTTTTTCCGGCGTGGACGCCGAGGCCGGGCCCTGCGTGGCCAGCGTGATGTCGGCCGGCGGCGTGCTGCTGCAGCCCGCCAGCGCCAGCAGGGCTGCGCCCAGGATGAGACCGCTTATCGCGCCTTGCGGCGTGAATGTGCGACGCATTGAAACTACCTCCAGAAAATCGGTGCCGGGCGGTTCAAGGCACCACGCCGGTCCATTCGGGCGTGGCGAACTTCTCGGCCGCCTGCGCCTGCGCGCGGGCCAGGGTGTCGCTGCCTATCTGCCCCGGGGTGAGACGGTGCAGGCCGGCAAAAGTTTCCACCATGCGGCCGATGATGACTTCGCGCGACAGCCCGGTCTGGGTGCGCAAAGGGTCCACGCGCTTCTTGGCGCTGGTGGTGCCTTTGTCCGACAGCTTCTCGCGGCCGATGCGCAGGACTTCGACCATTTTATCCGCGTCGATGTCGTAGGACATGGTGACGTGATGCAGCACCGCGCCGCCGCGGCGGGCTTGCGCAGCGCCGCCGATCTTGCCGCTGTCGGAGGCAATGTCGTTGAGCGGCTGGTACCAGGCCTTGATGCCCAGTCCCTGCAAGGCGGTCAGCACCCAGGCGTCCAGGAAGGCGTAGGACTCCTGGAAGCTCATGCCGTGCACCAGCGCCTGAGGCGCGCTGAGCGAATAGGTGATGGAGTTGCCGGGTTCCATGAACATGGCGCCGCCGCCGCTGACGCGGCGCACGACCTGGATGCCGTGGCGGTGCGCGCCTTCGGGGTCGACTTCGTTCTTGAGCGATTGAAAGCGGCCGATCACGACCGCGGGCGCGGCCCATTCCCAGATGCGCAGGGTGGGCGGGCGCAGGCCGGCGCCGACTTCATCAGTGATGACGGCGTCCAGCGCCATGTGCAGCACCGGGTCTTGCGGCCCTTCATGGATCAGTTGCCAGTCGTAGTCGTTCCAGTCGGTGCGCGTCATGCCAGCGCCCTCCGCAGCACCACGGCGACGGCTTCGGCCGAGAAGCCGAACATTTCGGCATCGGCGGGCAGGGCCGATTGCACGGCCAGCGCCAGTTCCAGTTCGCCGGCGTCGGCCGGCAGGCCGTTCAGGCCGCTATTGATGGCGTCCAGGGCCTCGGGGGGCTCAAGAAAAAAATCGCCGCTGATGCGCACGTCGGCCAGGCGGCCATCGCGCACTTCCAGATCCGCGACGACCAGTTTGCCGCCGGGGACTTTGTATTCGCCATGCATGGGCGCTCCTTGCTGTATCAGTGCCAAAAACTACAGGCTGAGCTTCATGCCGTCGTGGCTGGCCTTGAAGCCCAGGCTTTCATAGAACCTGCGCGCATCGGGCCGGGCGCGGTCGGTGGTCAGTTGCACCAGGCTGCAGCCCTGGATGCGGCATTGCTCGATCGCCCATTCGAACATCTTGCGTCCGAGGCCGGCGCCGCGCGACGACGAGGCGATGCGCACGCTCTCGATCTGCCCGCGCCACTGGCCCAGCCGCGACAGGCCGGGTATGAACGATAACTGCAAACAGCCGACCAGGTCAGAACCCTGTTCGACCACGGCCAGGAATTGATTGGAATCCTGGCCGATTGCGGCAAAGGCGGCAGCATAGCGCGGGTCCAGCGGCAGCGCGGGATTCTCGCGCGTGGCGCCGAGTTCGTCGTCGGCCAGCAGGGCGACGATGCCAGGCAGATCCCCCAGTCGCGCGCGGCGGAAAACCAGTTGCGGTTCGGGCATGGCGGCTCCTTCAGCGCGCGACGTTCTGGGCGGTCTGGCCGAACAGGATGCGGCGCGATTCATCGTCGCTGATGGACGGGGCGGTATTGATGGTGTCGGCCAGCGCATAGGCGCGCTGCGTGGCGGGGCGCGCCGCGATGGCGTCGAACCAGCGCTTCAGGTGCGGGAAGTCGTTCAGGTCCTGGCCCTGCTTGGCGTGCGGCACGATCCAGGGATAGGCCGCCATGTCGGCGATGGAATAGTCGCCGGCGACGAACTCGCGGTCCGCCAGGCGCTTGTTCAGCACGCCGTAGAGGCGGTTGGTTTCCTTGACGTAGCGGTCGATGGCGTAGGCGATGCGCTCCTGCGCATAGCCCGAGAAATGGTGGTTCTGGCCGGCCATGGGGCCCAGGCCGCCCATCTGCCAGAAGAGCCACTGCGACACTTCGGCGCGGCCGCGCAGGTCGGCGGGCAGAAAGCGGCCGGTCTTCTCGGCGAGATACAGCAGGATGGCGCCCGACTCGAACAAAGAAATCGGCGCGCCGCCGCCAGCGGGCGCCTGGTCGACGATGGCCGGAATGCGGTTGTTGGGGGCGATGGCCAGGAACTCGGGCTTGAACTGATCGCCGCGGCCGATGTTCACCGGATGGATCTTGTAGGGCAGGCCGGTTTCTTCGAGGAACAGCGTGATCTTGTGGCCGTTGGGGGTGGTCCAGTAATAGAGATCGATCATGGGATGTCCTGTGCGTTGCGCCGGCGGCGGCCGGCGCAGGGAAAAGCCATGATAGCGGGGCCGGGTTCGCGCCGGCCCCAATAACCGGGGGGCGGGTACGGATTTGTCCCTTGGGCGTCCCCCGACCTGTCAGCCGATTTTCAGGCCGCGCCGGCGCGCGGCCGGCCAGGCATGCGCCAGGTCCAGTTCAGGCTGACGCCCGCCGCCGCTACGAAGATCATGGCCACGCCGGCGATCTGCGTGGCGTCCATGCGGTGCCCGTAGACCACGAAGTCCAGCAGGATGGCCACGGCAGGATAGATGAAGCTCAATGCGGCGGTGGACGTGGTCGGCAGCTTCTGGATGGCCGAGTACATGAGGATGTACATCAGGCAGGTATGGATCAGCCCCAGCGCAACCAGATAGCCCCATTGCAGCGGCGCGGCGGGCAGGGCGTTGAAGTCCGCCATGGGCAGCAGCATCACGGCGCCCAGCGTGACCTGCACCAGCGCCAACACCTGCGGCGGAATGTGCTTGAGCCGCTTGACGATGATGGCGGTGACGCCATACAGCGCCGCCGCGCCCAGCCCCAACATCAGTCCCGACAAATAGGCGCGGCCGTCCGCGCCGCCGGCTTCGGACAGGCGCAACACCAGCATCAGGCCGGCAAAGGCCAGCACCGACCAGGCCAGCTTGCCGCGCGTGGGCCGTTCGCCCAGGAACAGCACGCCCAGGCCGATCAGGAAGAAGGGCTGCACGTTGTAGACCGCGGTGGCCAGCGAAATGGACGCCAGCCGGTAGGCGGAAAACAGCAGCACCCAGTTCAGCACCAGCGCGGCGCCGGCCGCCAGGGCCAGTGCCAGCGTGTGGACGGTGAACAGGCCGGGCTTGAGCAGGCCGCGCGCCCAGCAATACAGGAACAGCGACAGGGCGCCGAACACGCAGCGGAAGAAAACCACGTTCCAGGCGCTCTGGCCCGACTCCAGCACGAACACCCCGAGGGTGCCGGACAAGGTCATCGCGGCGGCCATCTGGGCCAGGCCCACGCGTTCTGATGAGGGGTTCATGAGGGTTCTCCAGGGGCCTCGCGGCCACGATATTCGATGGAGAAATTATCCCAGGCGGATCAAGCTGGTTATATGATCATGATGTGGTGAATCGATTCCGAAACCTTTGTTTAGGTGGAATTTATGCAAAACGACCTAAAAAGTGAAAACCCGGTCCTGGATGGTATCGATCGTCGTCTGGTGGAGACGCTGACGGCCAACGCGCGCACCACCACGGCCGACCTGGCGCGCCAGGTCGGGATGTCCGCGCCCAGTGTGGCGGACCGCCTGCGCAGGCTTGAAGAATCGGGGGTGATTCGCGCCTACACCTTGGACGTGGACCCGGTGGCGCTGGGCTACACGCTGGAGGCCATCGTCCGCATCCGTCCCTTGCCCGGGCAGTTGCACCACGTGGAAGGCCTGATCCAGCAGATTCCGGAATTCGTCGAGTGCGACAAAGTCACGGGCGACGACTGCTTCATCGCCCGGGTGGTGCTGCGCTCGATCTCGCACCTGGACGGCATCCTGGAGCGCGTGACCGAGTTCGCGGAAACCAACACCGCCATCGTCAAGGCGCACACGGTGCGCCGCCGGCTGCCGCCGCTGCGATGAAGCCCGCTCAGACCGGCGCGGACAGCGCTTTTTCGATGTCGTCCCGGATGCCGGCCGGCGTGTCGGTGGGCGCGTAGCGTTTGATGACCTGGCCGTCGCGGCCCACCAGGAACTTGGTGAAGTTCCACTTGATGCCCTCGGTGCCGAAGACGCCGGGCTTTTCGCCCTTGAGCCAGCGGTACAGCGGATGGGCGCCGTCGCCGTTGACGTCGATCTTGGCGTAGAGCGGGAAGGTGATGTCGTACTGCGTGCTGCAGAAATTGCGGATCTCGGCTTCGTCGCCGGGTTCCTGATGGCCGAACTGGTCGCAGGGAAAGCCCAGCACGGCGAAGCCGTCGTCGTGGAACGAGCGGTAGAGCTCTTCCAGGCCGGTGTATTGCGGTGTGAAGCCGCACTTGGAGGCCACGTTCACCACCAGCAGCACGCGGCCGCGGTAGGTGTCCAAGGACTGTTCCGCGCCGTCGATGGCGCGGGCGGAGAAATCGTAGAGGGTGCTCATGCGTGCTCCTTGGATCAGGCGTCCGAACGCGAGGGCGTCAGCGCGCCGGCTTGTTGTCCAGCGAGTGTAGCCCCGGCGCCGCGGCCGTAGTAGCGCGTGCCCCACAAGGTCAGCAGCAGGACGGCGGCGGTGATGCCGGCCGACATCCAGGGCAGGTCCGTCAGCGGCAGGCCATGGCCCAGCGCCACGCTGCCCAGCCAGGCGCCGCCCGCATTGCCGAGGTTGAACGCGCCCTGGTTCAGGGTCGAGGCCAGATTGGGCGCGTCGGCTGCTTGGTCCACAATCAGCATCTGCAGCAACGGCACCACGGCAAAGCCCAGCACGCCCCAGATGAAGGTCACGGCCAGCATGGGCGCCAAGGCGTGGATGGCCTGGCTCAGCGCCAGGAACACCAGCAGCAGGCCGAGGAAGATGCGGCGCAGCGACACTTCCAGGTTGCGATCACCCAGCTTGCCGCCCAAGGTGCTGCCCACCGTCAGCGCCACGCCGAAGAGCAGCAGTACGCCGGTGACGCCGCGCTCGGACACGCCGGTCACTTCGCGCAAGAGCGGCGCGATGTAGGTGAGCACACAGAACAGCGCGGCGGACGCCAGCACGCTGGCGGCCAGCGGCCAGACCACGCGCACGTCGCGCAGCACCTTGAATTCGCGCAGGATGTTGCCGGGCTGCATGGGGATGCGCGCCGGCAGCCAGGCGGCCAGCGCCGCCACGGCCGCCAAGCCGATGCCGCTGACCACCCAGAAGGTCGAGCGCCATCCGGCCACCTGGCCCAGCGCCGTGCCCAACGGCACGCCCAGCACGTTGGCCAGCGTCAGCCCCGTGAACATCAGCGCGATGGCGCTGGCGCGCTGGTTGCGCGGCACCAGGTCCGCGGCCACCACGGCGCCCAGGCCGAAGAAGGCGCCATGGCAGAACGCCGTGAACACGCGCGCGGCCATCAGCAGTCCGTAGTTCGGCGCCAGCGCGCACAGCAGGTTGCCCACCACGAAGGTGCTGGCCAGCCCGATTAGCGTGGCCTTGCGCGGCAGCCTGGCGGTGATGATGGCCATGATGGGCGCGCCTATCACCACGCCCATGGCGTAACCGGTGATCAGCAGGCCGGCGACGTCGATGCTGACCTGCAAGTCCGCGGCGACGTTGGGCAGGAGGCCCATGATGACGAACTCGCTGGTGCCGATGCCGAAAGCGGCAGCGGCAAGTGCGATGAGGTGCAGGGGCATGGGAGAGGAGGCCGGCAATTGGGGGAAGGTCCGGCGGCAAAGAAGAGGCAAGGGCGGAATTCTAGGACAGCGTGGCGCGGGCGCTTGCGGAAGGCCCTATTGCAAATAAGGGTATACCCCGGGGTTTTGGGGCGCCGTCGGGGCCATGTCCTGCGCCGGCTGCCGCGCCGCCAAGGGCTTGCGCCGCACGGGGCCATTGCCCGGATTCGCAAGCGACCGTCCTATCATGTGGCATCGGATCGAAATGCGCGCGCCTGTAGGAGAGATTGGCAATGGAAGGAATGATCGAACGCCTGGAAGCGATGCTGGCCAAGGGCACGGACAATATGCTGCTGCGTTTCTCCTTGGGCAAGGCCTATGCGGAGCAGGATTGTTTCGCCGACGCCGAGCCTCATCTGCGCGCGGCGCTGGCGTTCGATCCTGCCTATTCGGTGGCCTGGAAATGGCTGGGCAAGGCCTGCCTGGGGCAGGGCGACAAGAGCGGCGCGCGCGCCGCCTGGGAGTCGGGCCTGCAGGCCGCGCAGGCGCGCGGCGATCAACAGGTGGTGAAGGAATTGCAGGTGTTCATCAAGCGCCTGGACAAGGAAGCCGCGGCCGGCGGCTGAAAGCGCACGGCGCGGCAAACGTTGCGCGGGGCCATTCCCGCAACAGGCCTAGGTGGCCTGACGCGCGGGCAGCGGCTGGGTGCGCGCGAGTCGGAATACTTCGATGGCGTGGCGCAGATCCTCGGTCCCGGCGGGCTGCAGGCCGCGCTCCGCCGCCGTTTCCGGCGCGTCCGCAATGCCGCTGTGCACATCGCGGGCCAGGCCGACCAGGTTCCTGCGCGTGGCCTCCAGCGAAAACCGCAGCGCGCCGGTTTCATCATCGGGATTGCCGGGCGCCAGCGGCGTGCCCAGATTGCCGGCGGCGATCTGCCGCGTGAAGTCGGTGGCGGTGGCCAACAGGCCGGAAAGCGTGCGGGCGTAGGCCCAGCCCGATGCGAAGATCAGGCTGGCGCCGCCGGCCAGCACGGCGGCCGCCAGGGCCAGTTGCTCGGCGTCCAGGTTGGCCGCCAAGCCATGCAGCGCGAAGCCGCCTGCGGCCAGGAACAACGCGGACGACAGCCCAGCCCAAGCCAGCATGCGAGTGCGTATGCCGGCCGCCGGCCAGTGGCGCAGGCGCGCCAGCAGGCCTCCCGGAAGAATCCGCCCCGCGCTCAGCCGCAAGCCGCCGGTAATGCCGGTGCGCAGGCGCCGGTAGGCGCTGTCGGCGGTCTCGATCTGGGCGCGCGTCGGCTTGACGCGCACGCAGGCATAGCAGACGGTCACACCCCGTTCCACCACGGGAGTGATGCTGGCCAGCGACCAATAGTGGCCGCCATGCTTGCGCCGGTTCTTGATCACGCCCGTCCAGGACTTACCGCGTTGTATGGTGCGCCACAGGTCGTCGTAGGCGGCCAGCGGCATGTCGGGATGGCGCATGGTGTCATGGCCTTTGCCCATCAGGTCCGCTTGCGTGTAGCCGCTGACCTCCAGGAACGCGGGGTTGGCATAGATGATGCGGCCGCGCGCGTCGGTGCGCGTGATGAGGCACTGCTCGTCGTGCAGCGTGTATTCCTGGTCGTGGACCTGCGGATGGTCGCGCATGCTGTGTCGTCCTGCGATCGGCGTTGGCGGGGAGTCGCAGACCGATCATCCGGGACGCGGCAGGAATCGGCGTTGACCTAGGTCAAGCGGCGCCCAAGCCGTTCCCGCGTGCCGCCGCGGCCGGGCGCCTAAGGCGGAGCGCCTCAGGCGGGGGGCAATCCGCCAAACGCCTCCAGCGCGCGCAACCGGCTCTGGGCCAGATCGACGATGGCCAGCGGATAGCCGGCCTGCGCGCGCTCCATCGGACTGGGATCGTGGATGGCGCGGCTGTCCAGATGCGCCAGTTCCGGCAGCCATTCGCGCAGGAACACGCCGTCGGGGTCGAATTTGCGCGACTGCGACAGCGGATTGAAGATGCGGAAGTAGGGCACCGCGTCCGCGCCCGTGGACGCGCTCCATTGCCAGCCGCCGTTGTTGGCGGCGAGGTCGCCGTCCACCAGCTGCGCCATGAACCAGGCTTCCCCCAGCCGCCAGTCGATCAGCAGGTTCTTGGACAGGAACATGGCCGTCACCATGCGCAGGCGGTTGTGCATCCAGCCCAGCGCCAGCAATTGCCGCATCGCGGCGTCGACGATGGGAATGCCGGTCTGGCCTTGCTGCCAGGCGCGCAGGTCGTCCGGCGCGTCGCGCCAGGGCACGGCGACGGTCTCCGGCTTCATGGGCTGGTGCATCGACAGGCTGGGGTGGGCGGCCAGCAGATGCTGGTAGAACTCGCGCCACAGCAGTTCGTTGATCCAGGTGGCCGCGCCGCGCTTGCCGCCGTCCACCTCGCCGTGATTGGCGGCCAGCGCCGCGCGCAAGGCCTGGCCCGGCGACAGCACGCCCGCCGCCAGATAGGGCGACAGGCAACTGGTGGCGGGCAGCGAGGGAAAGTCGCGTTGCTCCTGGTAGGCATCGATGACGCCATCGGCAAAGGCTTCGAGCCGTTCGCTGGCCGCGTCCTCGCCAGCGGGCCACAGCGCGCGCACGGGGTCGGCGGGCGCCTCGAAACCCTCGAAAGCCGCGGGCAGCGGGTCCGCCGGCCATGGCGGCGGCGTCTGGGCGCGTGGCGCGGGCAGTGCCCGCAGCGGCGCCGTGCGCAGGCGTTCGCGGCAGGCCCGCGCGTACGGCGTATAGACGCGGTAGCACTCGCCCTTGCCGGTCAGCACGGTGCCGGGCCGCAGCAGCGAGGCGCCATGATGCAGCGTCCAGTCCACGCCCAGGGCCTGCAGGCGGGCGGCGACCGCGGCATCGCGGCGGCGTTCGTTGACGGCCCATTCGGCATTGGCGTGGACCTGGCCGATGGCGTGGCTGCGGCAGAAATCGGCCAGCGCGTCCGGCGCGTTGCTCCAGTCAGGCACGCTCAACAGCCGCAGCGGAATACCCAGGCGGCCGAGTTCCCGCGATAGTTCGCGCAGATTGCGCAGCCAGAAATCGACCTTGGCCGGGGCGTCGCCGTGCAGCCGCCATTGGCCAGGCGCGGCCAGAAACAGGGCGGTGACCGTGCCGGCTTCGGCAGCCGCAGCCAGGGCGGGATTGTCGTGCGCGCGCAGGTCGGTGCGCAGCCAGAGCAACGTGTTCATGGGCGGTCCAGGGCAGGGGGCGGCGAGGCTGGCATTCTATATTGCGTCCGCTGCGCGGGCGCACGGACGGCGCGGGCTTGGAAGACGATGTAAAAACTACGAGTAGATGTGTCCTTGCCTGCACAGGCCCGCGCAGCGGGCCTCGCAGGGGAATTCGCGCGGCGCGGCCCAATCGGGGCGCTTTGCGGTCAAACCATGAAACACGCTGGCGCGTCGGGCATATTGACGCGGCCTGGGCCCCGCCATGTAATTCAAATAAACGACTAGAGCAAGATGAACGCTATGGGAAATCTGATGGACCTACGCCCGTCTTTTCTGAGGGGCCGCACACCCGCAGGCAATGCGTCCCGCGACGTTTTGCAAAAGCTCTGGCGCTCGGTGGATCTGCCCGATGAATCGCTGGACCACGTGGTGTTGACTGGCGCCGACCCGGTACTTCCCTCGTCTTTCGCCGTTGGCACGGCGGCGCAGACCAGCATGGCTGCGGCCGCGCTGGCCGCGGCCGAAATCTGGAATTTGCGCGGCGGCGCCAGGCAGCAAGTCGGCGTCGACATGCTGCATGCGGCGCAGGAGTGCCGCAGCCACTACACCATCAACGGCGTTACCCCCAATCCCTGGGACCCCATCACCGGCCTGTACCGCTGCGGCGACGGCGGCTGGGTCCGCATACACGCCAATTTCGCCCATCACCGCGATGGCGCCCTGGCGCTTTTGGGCTGTCCTGTCGGTGAAGACACCTCCCGCGCAACGGTGGAGCGCGCCCTGAGCCGTTGGAAGGCCCTGGACTTCGAACAGGTGGCTGCCGATGCGGGCTTGCCGGTGGCGGCCATGCGCAGCTTCGACGAATGGGACCGCCATCCGCAAGCCACGGCGGTGGCCGCGCAACCCTTGCTGACCATCGAGCGCATCGGCGAGGCCGATCCTCGGCCCTTGCCCAAGTACGGCAATGGCGCCCGGCCGCTCAAGGACATCCGCGTGCTGGACCTGACCCGCATCATCGCCGGTCCCGTATGCGGACGGGCGCTGGCCGCGTACGGCGCCGACGTGATGCTGCTGAACTCGCCGCACCTGCCCAACATCGACAACATCATCGACACCAGCCGCGGCAAGCTGTCCGTGCAGGCTGACCTGGACACGGCCGACGGTCGCATCGCGCTGGGCAACCTGTTGCGCAGTGCGCACGTGTTTGTACAGGGCTACCGCCCCGGCGCCATGGCCGCGCTGGGCTTCGGCCCGCAGGACGCGGCGCGCATCCGCCCTGGCATTGTCTACGTGTCGCTGTCGGCCTATGGCGACAAAGGTCCCTGGGCCGGTCGCCGCGGTTTCGATTCCTTGGTGCAGACCGCCACCGGCTTCAATCATGCCGAGGCGCAGGCTGCGGGCCAGGACGAGCCCAAGCCCATGCCCTTGCAGATCCTGGATCACGTCTCGGGCTACCTGATGGCCTTCGGCGCGCAGGTCGCGCTGGCGCGGCAGGCGACCGAAGGCGGCAGCTGGCATGTGCGCGTGTCGCTGGCGCAAACCGCGCATTGGCTGCGCGGCCTGGGCCGGGTCGAGGGCGGCCTGGCCTGTCCGATGCCGGGCTTCGAAGGCTTGCTGGAAACCGAGCCCTCCGGTTTCGGTGAGCTGGTGGCATTGCGCCACGCCGCGCAGTTTTCGGAAACCCCGGCCCGGTGGACGCGTCCATCCAGCCCGCCGGGCACCCATCCCCCGGTCTGGCCGTTCAACTAGGGCCACGGGCGCGCGTCAGCGCGCCATGAGGCGCTTGCCCCGGGGGCGGGCGGCCTCTTCGGACCGTGGATGTTTCTGCGGTTCCGTCCCACTTTGATCCAAGCGCCGCAACACGGCCCGCTGGGCGTTGTCTGTTCGACACGGCCCGCGTTTCCAGCGTTCAGCCACGCCTGAACCGCCTCCATCGCGTTTTCCCCGCCAGTCCTGTCTGGCTTCCGTTGTACGCGGATTGATCTGGTATTCAGGTTTTCTGTTGGCGATTCAATAAATTACATATTGATATCAACAGTCATATAAATAGCATGTCGTCATATTTTGTCATTTTTTAAATAACTATACGAATCCCTCGGGCAAGGCTCGCTGCGAGCGCGCATGTAATTCCGTCCTGGATCTGAACCAGAACGGATTCGCCGATGCCGCCATTCAGTAGCTTGGCGACTTTGTCCGGCCGGCGCACCCCGGCCCGCGGGATTCTTTGAGACAAGGTCATGACGATGCTGAAACCAACCAAGTCATTTGCTTGGCGGAGATCGGCTGCAGGCCAAGCCAGAAGGGCGTTTTGCATCGCGCTTTCGGTTTTCCTGCTGTTCCAGGGATGCGCAGCGCCGCTAGCCGGCGAGCTGCGCAAGCCGCTACCCAGTTCCGAACGCAACGCTCCACCCATGACGGCCAGGGCCGAAGCCGCCGGCGAAACGCCGGACCCGGATGCCGCGCAGGCGCGGAGCCGGGCCGCGGGCACGCTGGATCCCGCGCCCGATCTGGAAGGCCGTCCCTTGCCGGCCAATCCCAATCAAATGGCGAGTGCCGACGCCAGATCGCTGGCCAGCGGCAAGGCCACCGGCGTAGCAAAGCGGGCGGCCGAAAGCTGGCTGGGCCAGTTCGGCACCGCCAGGCTGGACCTGCTGGGCAGCTTCCATGGGGGCGCCCTGGACATGCTGTTCCCGCTACACGATGCCGGGACCGGTCTGATTTTTTCGCAGTTCGGCGCGCGCCGGACCAACCTGCTGCAAGAGTCCTATCGGACCACGGTCAACCTTGGCCTGGGATACCGCCATTTCGCCGACGGCTTCATGGTGGGCGGCAACGCCTTCCTGGATCAGGACGTTTCGCGCGGCCATCGGCGGCTGGGCCTGGGCGGTGAATGGTGGGCGGATTATCTCAAGCTCAGCCTGAACGGCTACTTCCGCCTGAGCGACTGGAAGCGTTCGCCCGATGAGCGCGGCTACCAGGAACGCCCGGCCAGCGGTTGGGATATCAGGACCGAAGGCTATTTGCCTTGGTATCCGCAGTTGGGCGGCAAGCTGATGTTCGAGAAGTACTACGGCGATGATGTCGGCCTGTTCGGCGCCAGCAACCGGCAGAAGAATCCCCGTGCCTGGACCCTGGGCGTGTCGTATACGCCGGCGCCGGCCGTCACCTTGGGATTGGACCATCGCATGGGGCAGGGCGGAAAGTCCGACACGAGCTTCAAGCTGGGCGTGAAGTACGCGATAGGCGTGCCCTTGGCCAAGCAGCTGGAGCCGGGCGGCGTCGCGAGCAGCCGCCAATTGGCTGGCATGCACATGGACTTGGTCGAGCGCAATAACGAAATCGTCCTGGAATACAAGAAAAACGCCCCGCTGACGATCCAGCTGCCAGCGGCCACCAGAGGCTATCCGCAGACGGTGCTCAGTTTTCCGGTGACCATCGTGGGGGCCGGGGAGGCACCCACGGTCGAATGGTCCGGTTCGGCGGCGGCTTTTACCATGCCCTATGGCGGCGGCGCGTCAGGGGCGATGACGCTGCCTGCCTACAACATCGGCGGCGTCAACACCTATCGCCTGACGGCAACGGCCATCGATGCGCACGGACGGAAAATCAGTTCGAACGTCATGGAGGTAAGCGTCAATCCGCTCAGCCTCAGCGTCGCGCGCTCGAAAGCCGTGGCCCTGGCCGACGGCATGGACAGCGTCAGGTTTACGGCCCAGGTCCGCGGCGTCCAGGCGGAACCCATGGGCGGACGCGCCATTGCATGGACCTTGCGCGGGCCCGGCGCCATCAAGGAATCTTCGGACCGGACCGATGCGGACGGACTGGCGTTCGTCATGGTCAGCAGCCAGGTCGCCGCCATGGTCGAAGTCGAGGCAACGGAAGCTCAAGGCTTCAAGGGCCGCAGCGAGGCCGAATTCCTTGCAGCGCCAAGTTCGGCGAACGTCGCGCAGCTCGATGTGACTCCAGCGTCCATCCTTGCAAACGGCCGGGACAAGACCGTGCTGGCGGCGACAGTCAAGGATGGCAAGGGCAACGCGGTAGGCGCGGGGGTGGCGGTCAATTGGACGGCCACCGGCGGCCGGCTTTCCAGCGGCAGCAGCAATACCGATGCGAGCGGCGTGGCGGTGGCGGAACTGCTTTCCGCCACCGTTCCGGGCACCTCGGACATCACCGCCAAGGCTGGGGTCGATGATCCGGGGAAGACGAGGTCCGTGGATTTCCTGCTCGACGCATCCGATGCGAAGGTCGTGCTGCTCACGTCCGCCAAGACCACAGCCCTGGCCAACGGTATTGACACCGTGACTCTCACAGCCACCGTTGCCGACGGCCGGGGCAATCCGGTGGGCGCGGGCATCGCCGTCAATTGGGGCGCCAGCCTCGGCACACTGAGCGCGGCCTCCAGCAGCACCGATGCAAACAGCCAGGCCATGATCGTGCTGACAGCGCCCACCGTGGCGGGCGTGGCGGCCGTCAGCGCCAGGGGCGCAAGCGGCGATGCGGGCAAGGCTGCTGCGATCGCCTTCGTGGTGGATCCCTCAAGCGCCCGTGTGGTCCTGCTTGCGCCCAGCGAGACCAGTGGCGTGGCCAATGGCACGGATGCCCTGGTTTTCACGGCCACGGTTGAAGATGGCCGTGGTAATCCGGTCGGCGCCGGCGTCACCGTCAATTGGACCGCCAATCTGGGTGTCATCGCCTCCGCCAGCGTCACCAACGTCAATAGTCAGGCAACGGTGCTGCTGACCGCGCCCATCGTCCCCGGCATGGCGACCATTACTGCCAAGGCTGCGGATGGCGATGCTGGCAAGACGGCCTCGGCTGTCTTCGCGGCCGACGTGCTGAGGGCGCGCGTGGCCGTCCTGACGCCAAGCAAGACCAGCGGATTGGCCAATGGCACCGACACCGTCACGCTCACGGCCACAGTCGATGATGGCCGCGGCAGTCCGGTAGGGGCGGGCGTCGCCGTCAATTGGACCACCGACCGGGGCACCATTGCCGCCGCCAGCGTCACCAACGCCAGCAGCCAGGCTACGGTCGTCCTGACGGCGCCGACCATGATTGGTCAGGCGACCGTCACCGCCAAGTGCGCGCCTGTCCGGCAGGGGAGGAGCCTGGGCAGCGATCCTGGCAAGACCGCCGCCATCGCCTTCACCGTCGACACGTCCAGCGCGCACGTCATCGAACTCAGCCCGAGCAAGACCACCGGCGTGGCCAACGGCAGGGATACCGTGACGTTCACGGCCACGGTTACGGACGCGGGGGGCAATCCGGTGGGCGCGGGCGTCGCGGTCAACTGGGGCGCCACCATGGGTGCCCTCGCGGGCGCGACCAGCGTGACCAACGCCAGCAGCCAGGCCACGATCGTGCTGACCGCGCCGACGGCGGCCGGCGTGGCGTCCATCCTTGCCAAGGCGGCAAGCGGGGATGCCGGCAAGACCGCCTCCGTCACCTTCACGGCCGATGTGTCCACCGCCCGCGTGGTTTCGCTCCTTCCCTTGCGCAGCACCAGCACCACCTTTCCGGCTGGCGTTTGGGTCAATCTGAGAGCGACCGTGCAAGACGCCTATGGCAATCCTGTCGGCGCGGGTGTCACCATCACTTGGAGCAGCGACGCCGCCACTTTCGATCAGGCTACCAGCACGACTTCTCAGGACGGAACGGCTACCAACACCGTAACGCATTTCTCGGCCGGCGCAGTCTTGGTGAAGGCCCAGGCCGTAGCGGGGGATCCGGGCAAGACCCTAGTCATGAACTACGTGGCGGACCCGTCCCGGGATTACGTCAATATCTTGAACGCCAACAAGAATACGGGCGTGGCCGACGGCATCGGCACCACTATCTTCACGGCTGTCGTGCGCAACCAGTTTAACGACCCGGTGGGCGCCGGCATCACCGTGCACTGGACGACGACGGGAGGTACCTTGGCCGCGCCCACGAGCATGACCGATGCCGCCGGCGCAGCCCGCATCGTGCTGACCGCGCCGACCGTGGCGGGCGAGGTGTCGGTGAGCGCCAAGGCGGGAGCCAAGGATGAGAACAACAGTTTCGCCGTGGTGACTTTCAAACACAGCCCATCCTCTCCTCGCGTCGGCAGTGCTGCCACCAGCAAGACCCGCATCGTGGCCAATGGCCGCGACTCCGTGATCTTCACGGCGATGGTGCAGGACGGCAATGGCAATCCTTGGGGCGAGGGCCTCGTCGTCAATTGGAGTTCCGACCTCGGCACCCTGGATGGTGCTACCAGCAAAACCAACGCCAACGGCGCAGCCACGGCCGTGCTGACGGCAGGGACCGTCGCCGGCCTGGCCTCGGTGACCGCCACGGCGGGAGCGGGGGATTCGGGCGCGACCGTTAGCGTGACGCTGACGGCCGACCCGCTATCCCCCGGGGTTGCCTCCCTGACCGCCAGCAAGAACTCCGGGCGGGCCAACGGGACTGATACCGTGACCCTCATTGCGACCGTGAAGGATGCCAACGGCAATCTGGAGGATGCGGGCATCATCGTCAACTGGACGACCAACCGCGGCACCCTGGCCGCGGCCACCAGCAGCACCAATGCTCGCGGTATGGTCACGGTTCAACTGCGCGCGCCTACTTCCGCCGGTACTGCGGTGCTGACCGCCAGGACAGTGGCGGCGGATCCGGGCAAGACCGTCCGCGTGAAATTCGCGTCACGCGCCATCACCCCGCCGCAGCCATGACGGCCAAGACAGTCACGTAGGCTCTGGCCAGGCTGGTCCCGGCGTATGCCTTGGCGCCGCGCTGCCTGCCGGCGCCGCCTACTGCCTGGCCTTCCAGTCGCGCAGGGCGCGCATGGTGTTGGCCACGTGGGAATCCGGATTCATGTCGGTGTATTCGTACAGGATCTTGCCTTGCGGCGAGATCACGTAGGAGATGCGTTGCGCGTATTCCGGGCGCTTGTCGTGGACGGCGTCGTAGGCCTTCATGATCTTGCCGTCGCCGTCGGCCGCCACCGCGAATTTGCCGCGGCACTCGCTGACCGAGAACTTGTTCAGCGTATCAATGTTGTCGGTCGACACGCCGATGACGGTGGCGCCCAGGGACTTGTATTCGTCCGTGGCTTCGGCGAAGTTGTGCGCTTCTATCGTGCAGCCCTGGGTGAATGCGGCGGGAAAGAAATACAGGACCACCGGACCTTGCTTGAGCGCCTCGCTCAACGAGAACGTATAGACCTTGCCGCCCAGCGAAGCCTCGGTGCTGAATTCCGGCGCAGGGGCGCCCACGTCCAGCGCGGCCTGGGCCGTAGGGCCGGCCAGCAGGCCGCAGAGCAGTAACCAGGGGGCAATGCGCTTCATCGGAATCTCCAGAGTTTCAGGGGCCGGGCGGCAACAGGCCTACTGTAGCCCTGTGAGCGGCGAGGGTCCAGCGCGCGGCCTGGCGGCCGCGGCCGGGGCTAGTCACGCCCGGGCCCGCCGCGGCCATTGCCGTTTCCATCCCCGCGCGGCTGGTCGCGCTGCTGTTGCTGACGCGCCTGCTGCTGTGCCTGCTGGTCGCGCTGCTGTTGCTGACGCGCCTGCTGCTGTGCCTGCTGGTCGCGCTGCTGTTGCTGGCGCGCTTGCTGCTGTGCCTGTTGATCGCGTTGCTGTTGCTGACGCGCCTGCTGCTGTGTCTGTTGATCACGCTGCTGTTGCTGACGCGCCTGCTGCTGGGCCTGTTGATCACGCTGCTGTTGCTGACGCGCCTGCTGCTGAGCTTGTTGATCACGCTGCTGTTGCTGACGCGTCTGCTGAGCCTGTTGATCGCGTTGCTGTTGCTCGCGCACCTGTTGTGCCTGCGGCGGCTGTGGGCGGCCTTGCTGCCCGGGCGTCATATCGCGTCCGCGCTGCATATCCCCGCGATCCGGGCTGCGGTCGCCGCCGCCACGGTTGTCGCGCCCGTTGTTGTCCCGGCCGTCGCGTCCATTCCCCGGACGCTGGCCTTCAGGCGGCCTGCCGTTGGATTGATGGTCCACGTACGCCTGGGGCGGACGACCCTTGTTGTGGTCATAGAACTGCGCCCGGTTGTTCCCGGCATCGCGCACATAGCCGCGCTGCATATCGGTCTGCTGGGAATGCCGGTCCTTGCGCGCGGCGAGTTCGCGCGGGTCCGCGTCGCGCCGGATGCCCGACGGGCCGCCGTGGTAGCTGACGCGGCGGTTGTCGACGTTGTTCACGACCACTGTGTGGTTGTAGACGTTGGTCACGCGCGTGATGTTCACGTTCGTGACGGAGCGGTTGTAGTAGAAGCGGTCGCGTTTCCAGTAGCCGCCCACGTAGCCCAGGCCGGTGTAGCCGAAGCCGTAGTTGATGCCGCCATAGAAGCCCACGTGGGGGCCCCAGTAGCCCGCGTTCCACAGGTACACGCCGTTCACGAAGCCCCAGTATCCCGGTGTCCAGAGGGCGCCGGGATAGGGCGCCAGCACCCACGCGCCGGGGACCCAGAAGAAGCCGTAGCGATTGCGGCTCCAGTAGCCGGGTACCCACATATAGCCGTCTGCGGGCGCGGCCGGCTGCACATACACGGGCAGCGCAGGCGGCGGTTCCGGACTGCGGTCCACCAGCGCCAGGTTGGCGTTGGCCGGATCGCCATCGTCATAGACGGGCGCGGCGGGCGCGGGCGGCGGCGCATAGGTCTGCGCCGTGGCGCTGGCACAGGCGGCCAGCAGAACGGCCGCGGCCAGGGGGCGCGGGCGGAGGATCCGGGAGTAGATGTTCATGGTCTTTTCCTTTGCGCAACGGGCGCGCGGATCAATAGCCACGATAGTAGTAATGAGGGGCTGGATATGCCGGGTAGTAATAATGCGGCGTGTAGTACACCGGCGCCGGGCGGTAGTACGCCGGCCTGGCGGGCACGACCACGCATCCAGTCAAGGCGCTGGACATGGCCAGCATCAGCAACAGACTCTTCTTCATTTGCGACTCCTGCCGAGCGCCTGGCGTGGCTCACGCCTTTGTTGCGCTCGTCAGGATTAGGCCACAGGGCGGGCCCCGGGGTTCTGCCCTGTAATCGTTCCGAAACAGCTTTCCGGTGACGGATGTTTGCGGCTGCGTGACCGTCGATGTCGTTCGTATCAATGTCCGCGCAAATGAAGAGGGGCCGCCTCGGCGACCCCTGTGTAGCGCGTATCGCCGTGTTACGGCTATCAGTTCCAGCGGCCGCCGTTGCCGGCGAGGCTGAAGCGGCCTGCGCCCATGAAGGCGATGGCCAGCGCGGTGAACAGGAACATGCCTTGCAGTTCCAGCGCCCAGCCGCCGTTGTTGGTCAGGCTGCTGATCTGGCCGGAGTGGGCCAGCAGGATCGCGACCAGCATGTTGATGGCGATCAGCAGGCCGCCCAGGCGGGTGTAGATGCCGACGATGAGTAGGACAGGGGCGAGGATTTCGCCGACGTAGGCGCCATAGGCGAGGAAACCAGGCAAGCCGTGCGAGGACAGCATCCCGCTGATGCCGCCGACGCCGCCGCCGGTCAGTTTGAACAGGCCATGCAGCAGAATCAGAATACCGAGGGTCAGGCGCAGGATCAGCTTGCCGGTGTCGTCGGATTTGATCATGGTGAGTTTCTCTTCTATTGGTTGAAAGGGGACCGCGGCCGTTGGAACAGGTTGCGAGCCGTTGGTTCCGCGCCCCGATGATCGCGGGCAGGGCGGCCGCCAGGGCAGGCCGCGCCATTATTGCAAAACCCGAGCGAAATCATCAAGTTTTTGTCGCCTGACGACACTCAGAACTCTTCCAGATAGCGCATGCGGAAGCGCCGACCCTTGATATTGCTGTTAGACAGGCGCGAGAACGCCTGTTTGGCGATCTGGCGGTCCAGCGCCACGTAGGAGTTGAACTCGGTGATGTTGATCTTGCCGACCTGCTCGAACGTCAGGCCGCCGTCGCCGGTCAGGGCGCCCAGCAGGTCGCCCGGACGCAGCTTGTCCTTCTTGCCGCCCTGGATGCACAGGGTGATCATGGGCGCGCGCAAGGGGCGGTCCGCCTTGGGCCGCAGCGTCTTGATGTCGCCCCACACCAGCGGCGCGCCCTGATATTGCTCGATCAGGTTGGCCCAGCGCATTTCCTCGGGCGAGCACAGGCTCAGCGCCAGGCCCTTCTGTTCGCCGCGGCCGCTGCGGCCGATGCGGTGCACGTGGACCTCGGTGTCCTTGGTGACGTCGACGTTGATGACGGCGCCCAGGTTCTGGATGTCCAGGCCGCGCGCGGCCACGTCGGTGGCCACCAGCACGGCGCAGCTGCGGTTGGCGAACTGGATCAGGATCTCGTCGCGCTCGCGCTGCTCCAGGTCGCCGTTGAGCGCCTGGGCGCTGATGCCCTCGGCTTGCAGGCGTTCGACCAGGTCGTGGCTGCGGATCTTGGTGTTGCAGAAGGCCAGCGTGGATTCCGGACGGAAATGCGCCAGCAGGCGCGTCACCGCGTCGAGCCGGTCCTTTTCATCGATTTCGTAGAAGATCTGCTCGATGCGGCTGGCGTCGTGCTGCGCCTCGACCTTGACCTCGGCGGGATTGCGCAGGAAGCGGGCGCTGAGCTTGCGGATGTTGTCGGGATAGGTCGCCGAGAACAGCAGCGTCTGGCGCTTGGTCGGGCAGTGCGAGGCGATGGCCACGATATCGTCATAGAAGCCCATGTCGACCATGCGGTCGGCCTCGTCCAGCACCAGGGTGTTCAGACCCGACAGGTCCAGGCTGCCGCGTTCCAGGTGGTCCTGGATGCGGCCGGGCGTGCCCACCACCAGATGGGTGCCGCGCGCCAGCGACTCGGCCTGGGGGCGGGCGGCGGCGCCGCCGCACAGGGTCAGGATCTTGATGTTGGCGATCTGGCGCGCCAGCCGGCGCAGCTCCTGCGCGACCTGGTCGGCCAGTTCGCGCGTGGGGCACACCAGCAGCGCCTGCGGCGTCAAGCGCGCGGGATCGAGTTTCTGCAGCACGCCCAGGCCGAAGGCCGCGGTCTTGCCGCTGCCGGTCTTGGCTTGTGCGATGAGATCGCGGCCTTCCAGGATCAGCGGCAGGCTTTGCGCCTGGATGGGCGTCATCTGCTCGAAACCCAGGCTCTTCAGATTGTCGAGCAGGGCGGGCAGGAGGGGCAGGGAGGTAAAGGAGGTGTCGGTCACGATAGGAGAGATAGTCGCTTTCTGCCCGGCGGTGGCCTGGCGGCAAAAGAAAGGGGCGGTTGCGCAAACCGCATACGCCCAAGAGTGTAATGCCTGCGGCCGATGGGGCCTGCAACAAAGGTCCGGATATGGCGGGCCGGACTTGTCCCTGCCGACATGCCCCGGGACGGGCCGGCCAGCGGGATCTGGCGGCGGTCAGGCGTCCGGCCCATAGGTCCCGGCCAAGGCCCGGGCGGCCTCCTGCATGCGCGGCAGCCAGGCACGCGCGCCTTCGATCGACAGCCGCGCCACTGGCGCGTGCAAGGCCACGGCGGCAATGGCGCGCGTGCCATGCAGGATGGGCACCGCCATGCAGACGATCCCCAGCAGGAATTCCTCGCGGTCGAAGCTGGCGCCTTCCCTCTTGATGGTACGCAGTTCCTGCTCCAGCGCGGCCACGTCGCACAGGGTGTTGGGCGTGTAGCGCGGCAGCGCCGCCGCGGCCAGCAGGCGCTGGCGCGCCTCGCGCCGCATATGCGCCAGGAACAGCTTGCCGCTGGCCGAGCAATGCAGCGGTACGCGCGATCCTGATTGCAGGTTCACCCGCAGCGGCCAGGCGGTTTCGACGCGGTCCAGGTAGATGACCTCGTCGCCGTCCAGCATGGTGCAGTTGCAGGTTTCGCCGATCTCGTCGACCAGGCTGTCCAGGATGCGGTGGCGCTCGCCGCGCAGGGGCGAGTTCAGCAGCGTGTCGCGCGCCAGCGCGCTCAGGCGCGGGCCGCTGACGTAGCTTTTGCCGGCGGGTTCGCGCAGCAGCATGCCGGCGTCGACCAGGCGCGACAGGATGCGCAGCACCGAGGGCTTGGGCAGGCCGGTGGCGTCCGTCAGCGCGGCCAACGATACCGGTTGCCCCGAGCGGGCGACCTGTTCCAGCAGGGTCAGCGCGCGCAGCGCTGCGGAGGATTCGTCTTTCATCTTTCAATAATTGAAGATTCGGCGGTTCGCCCCCCATCTTTGCACGGATTTTGCAGAAAATGGAACGCAGCGGGGTGTGAGCGGCGAGGTTTCTGCTGCAGTATCGGATCATGCCGGCCCAGATGCAATCCGACACCGCCGGCCTGCCAGGAGAGAGACCATGAGCAGCAAGCAACACATGACCCCCAGCGAAGCGTTTGTGGAAACGCTGGTCGCCCAGGGCGTCAAGGACGTATTCGGCATCGTCGGCTCGGCCTTCATGGACGCGCTGGACCTGTTTCCGGCGGCGGGCATCCGCTTCGTGCCCACGGTGCATGAACAGGGCGCCGCGCACATGGCCGACGGCTACTCGCGCGTGACCGGCCGCCACGGCGTCTGCATCGCGCAGAACGGCCCGGGCATCACCAATTTCGTGACCGGCGTGGCGGCCGCCTATTGGGCGCACAGCCCGGTCGTGGCGATCACGCCCGAGACCGGCACTGCGGGCATGGGG
Organism: Achromobacter sp. D7-1; assembly: GCF_059760445.1. Taxonomy (NCBI): domain Bacteria; kingdom Pseudomonadati; phylum Pseudomonadota; class Betaproteobacteria; order Burkholderiales; family Alcaligenaceae; genus Achromobacter; species Achromobacter sp. D7-1. The sequence continues at coordinate 58,760 of NZ_JCBAMT010000038.1, forward strand.
CTGGGGGGCTTCCAGGAAACCGAACAGCTGCCCATTTTCTCGCGCATCACCAAGTACCAGGCGCACGTGAACCGTCCCGACCGCATGGCCGAGTTCACTGCCAAGGCCTTCGACAACGCGCTGGCCGAGCGCGGCCCCACGCAGCTGAACATTCCGCGCGACTACTTCTATGGCGAGATCGACGTGGCCATCCCCGAGCCGCGCCGCATCCGCCGTGGTCCGGGCTCGGAAGAGGATCTGGAGGCGGCAGCGCAGATGCTGGCGCAGGCCAAGTTCCCCGTCATCGTGGCGGGCGGGGGCGTGCTGTTCTCGGAGGGCCAGGCCGAATGCGTGGCCTTGGCCGAATTGCTGGGCGCGCCGGTGGTCACCAGCTACCTGCATAACGACGCCTTCCCGGCCAGCCATCCACTGTGGTGCGGCCCGCTCGGCTACCAGGGCGCCAAGGCCGGCATGAAGCTGCTGTCGCAGGCCGACGTGGTGCTGGCGCTGGGCACGCGTCTGGGTCCCTTCGGCACCTTGCCGCAGCACGGGCTGGACTACTGGCCGCAGGGCGCGCGCATCATCCAGGTGGACGCCGACCACCGCATGCTGGGCCTGGTGCGGCCGGTGTCGGTCGGCATCTGCGGAGATGCCAAGCCGGCCGCGGCGGCGCTCGCCGCCAAGCTGCAAGGGCGCGAGGTCGCTTGCGCCGCCACCAAGGCGGGGCGCGGCGAGCAGATCGCGGCGCAGAAGGCCGAATGGGAAACGGAACTGGACAGCTGGTCGCATGAGCGCGACGACTGGAGCCTGGACATCATCGAGCACGGCGGCGGCCGCATGCATCCGCGCCGCATGCTGCGCGAGCTGGAACGCGCCATGCCCAAGCACGTGATGGTGTCCACCGACATCGGCAATATCTGCTCGGTGTCCAACAGCTACCTGCGCTTCGACGAGCCGAATTCCATGCTGGCCGCCATGAGCTTCGGCAACTGCGGCTACGCCTTGCCCGCGCTGATCGGCGCCAAGCTCGGCAGGCCCGACCGGCCGGCCGTGGCCTACGTCGGCGACGGCGCCTGGTGCATGAGCTTCCAGGAACTGCTGACCTGCGTGCGCGAGAAGATACCGGTCACGGCCGTGGTGTTCCACAACGGCCAGTGGGGCGCCGAAAAGAAGAACCAGGTGGACTTCTATGGCCGCCGCTTCGTCGGCAGCAATCTGTTGAACCCGAACTTCGCCGAACTGGCGCGGGCCATGGGCGCTGAAGGCATACGGGTGGAGCACGCCGACCAGGTGGGCGCCGCCTTGCAGGCCGCCTGCAAGGCCCAGTCCGAAGGCAAGACCACCGTACTGGAGATGATGGTCAGCCAGGAACTGGGCGATCCGTTCCGCCGGGACGCTCTCAAGCAGCCGGTGCGCTTCCTGGACAAGTACAAGCAGTACGTGAACCAGCCGTTCCATCCGGGCGAGGTGCCGTTGTCGATCGATCCCGCCAAGCGCTGACCGCGTAGC